>JAFYOG010000151.1 GCA_017560285.1 Clostridia bacterium | reverse complement strand
TTGGGATTTTTTTGGGATTTGGGCGGGATTAATGCGGGATGAATATTTTTATTTTGGGTGATAGAATTTAGGTGTCGAATGCGTAAGCCGAAAGGAGGTAATTGTTGCGGAAAGCAAAAAGCTGCAACGGAAGGCGGTTTTTGCAAGCAAGGCGGATTGCAAGCGCAGGCTTGAGCTTTACTTTGAAAGCTATTTAAAGGAAAGCGGCGAGGTTGCGGATATTGAATCGTTAGCGGATTATTTGGGTACCACCAGGGATGAGTTGATTGTACTTATGTCCGACAGGCGGTTTGGAGCGTTGCTTAAAATTGCCGTTAACCGAATTGCAAAGATTAAAAAACAGCTTGCCTTTGGAGGAAAGATACCCGCGGCGGTGCTTTCCTTTGACCTGAAAAATAACCACGGTTACCGTGATAAGCCCGACGACAGCGAGGCTAACAAAAGCGAGCAGGTTATTTTTAAAGGAAAGACCGCAGACTGGGCGAAATGAGAGAGATTGTTATTGAACCAAACCAAAAGCAAAGAGATTTTTTTGAATCTACAGCCAAATACACCGCCTATGGAGGAGCACGTGGCGGCGGTAAAAGCTGGGCGATGAGAATGAAGCTTATTCTGCTTGCCCTTAATTACGAGGGTATTCAGATTTTGCTTTTGCGGCGTACCCTTGCAGAGCTTAGAGAAAACCATCTTTTACCTATGCTCGATTTGCTAAAAGGGGCTGCCGTTTACCACGCGGGGGAAAAGGAGTTTAGGTTTAGCAACAGATCGCGTATTAAGCTGGGCTATTGCGACAGCGAAAACGACGTTTTGCAGTTTCAGGGGCAGGCATACGAGGTTATTGGGCTTGAGGAAGCCACACACTTTACCGAATTTCAGTTTAACGCCCTTACCGAAAGCAACCGTGCATCGGGTAATATGAAAGAAAAATTTGTGCCGAGAATGTATTTTACCTGCAATCCCGGCGGGGTTGGACACGAATGGGTTAAAAGGCGGTTTATTGACCGAGAGTTCCGCGGGAGCGAGAAACCCGACGATTACCGCTTTATAAAAAGCCTTGTGTTCGATAACAAATTTATTATGGAAAACAACCCCGAATATTTAGATGCACTTATGAATTTGCCCGAGGCAAGGCGAAAAGCCATGCTTTACGGCGATTGGGATGCATTTGAGGGGGCGTTCTTTCCCGAATTTGACCCAAGGCGGCATATTATTTACGGTGATTTTGAAATACCTACCGATGCAATGCGGTTTAGAGCGTTGGATTACGGCTTGGATATGACAGCCTGCCTTTGGTGCGCCTGCCTTGATGACGGAAGCATTATAGTTTACAGAGAGCTTTATAAAAGCAATCTGTTGCTTTCGGAGGCGGCAGAGGAAATTTTGAAAGCCACCGAAAAGGGCGAGCAGATTAGGTACACCGTAGCATCACCCGACCTTTGGAACCGCAGACAGGAAAGCGGGAAAAGCGGATTCGACATTATGACCGCCAAGGGGCTTAGGCATTTGATAAAGGCTGACAACGCCAGAATTGCGGGGTGGCGTGTTGTTAGAGAATATTTAAAATGCGGCAGCTCCTTTGGCGGTGAGCCGAGGGTAAAAATTCTTTCCCGGTGCAAAAATCTGGTTAGATGCTTACCCCTGCTTCGGTTTGACGAGAAGGTTCGTGAGGATGCGGCAGGAACACCCCACGAAATTACACACGCGCCCGAGGCATTGCGTTATGCCCTTATGTCAAGACAGCCTAAAACGGCTCCGCCGAGAAAAATATTTACAGGCAGTATTTACGCATTCGACGGCTTTAAAAAACAAAACGGCGGAGATTTTAAAGACTTTTTGGCATACTGAAAGGAGTACAATGAGAAAAAAGCAGAATTTGCCCTTTACCGAGGAATGGATGCTTTATGAAAAGGGCAAGGAGTATAATAACTCGATTAATCTTTACGAAACGGTAAACACCAACGAGCGGTTTTACCGCGGGGACCAGTGGGATAACCTTAACGCCAACGGTTTGCCCACTCCGGTATTTAACATCTTTAAGCGCATTATAGGCTATTTTGTTAGCAGTATTATGCAAAGCCCTATTAAAATGCGCTATGGATTTGATTGCCCAAGCAGCAACGGCTTTGACGATTCACAGCTGAAAGAAACGGCAGACAAGCTGAATTCCATTGCGGAAATGCGTTGGGAAAAGAACAAAATGAACAATTTGCTTGCCGATTCGCTTACAGAGGCGGCGGTGGCGGGGGATGCGGTTTGTTATACCTATTGGGACCCTGAAATTAAAACAGGGCAGCCCTTTAAGGGTGATTTCAGAACGATTTTGATTGATAACACCAACGTGTTCTTCGGCGACCCTAACTCTAAAAACCTTCAAAAGCAGCCCTATATTCTTATTGCACAGCGCGAAACCGTGGCTGACCTTGTTTTGCAGGCTTTAAAAAACGGCAAAGGCAAGGACGTGATTGATAAGATTACTTCCGATGAGGATACGGTTACGCAATCGGGCGATATGGCGAGGATAGAGCTTGAGGGAACGAAATGCATTTCGCTTATTAAGCTATGGCGCGGCGAAAATGGTAATATTTTGTACCGCAAATCGGTTAAGAACGCCGTTATTCAGGACGTAACCGATACGGGACTTAGCCTTTACCCTATTGCTTTTTATAACTGGACTGCGGTTAAAAACAGCTGGCACGGTCAGGCCGTTGGTACGGGTTTGATTGACAACCAGATATTTATTAACAAGGGCTTTGCCATGGTTATGAAGCATATGATGGACACGGCTTTTTCGAAGGTGGTGTACGATTCTACCGTTTTGGACGGTTGGTCGGACCGTGTAGGCGAGGCTATTGCTGTTAACGGCCCTGTGGAAAACGTGGCGAAGGTGTTATCACCCGGTGTGATGCAATCGGGGATGCTTGATATGCTTAACCTTGCCATATCCCACACGAAGGAATTTATGGGTGCAACCGACACTGCGTTGGGGGACGTAGCACCTAACAACACAAGTGCGATTATTGCATTGCAGAACGCATCGGCGGTGCCGTTGGAGAACGTAAAGCGAAGTCTTTATCAGTTTGTAGAGGATATAGGCTTGATATGGCTTGATTTTATGTTTGCATATTATGACGATATGCGATTGATACCTACGGTTGCCGATGGAAAGCAGGGCTACGAAAGGATAGCTTTTTCCAAGCTAAAGCAACGTTTGATTAATTGCAAAGTTGACGTGGGCGCAAGCAGCTATTGGAGCGAGATTAACAGCATTAACACCTTGGATTCGCTTTTAAAGCTTGGAAAAATCACCACGGTGCAATATTTGGAAAGGCTTCCCAACGGGCTTATTTCAGATAAGGAAAAGCTTATAGAGGAGCTTAAAGAGGCAGAAAAACAACCCGATATAACAGCGAAAGGAGTTATATGAAAAAAATTAACAACGAACAGATTCTTGATAAAATTTATGATTTAGCCGATGCCCGCGGAATGCGCATTGACGATTTTATGGCGGAGCTTGAGGACAGCTTTGGCGACGTAATTCCCAACACCGACGGTTTGCCCGAGGAGATTGTTAGGGAGCTTGAAGCGGCAAGAGAAAACAAAAAGGAAATGCGAAAGCAGGAGCGTATGAAGAAATCCGATGCAGAAAACGCCGAGGAAATTAAGCGTTTTAGAAGCATTTTCCCCAAGGTAAGCGCAGAAGAAATTCCCGAAAGCGTTTGGGAAGAGGTTGCAAGCGGTGTGGGCTTATGCCACGCATACGCTTTGCACGTTGCCACCGAAAACGGCATTAACAGCCGTGCCGAGGAGGTTAACGAACGCAACGGAAAAATGAATGCTTCGGCCCTTACAGAGGGCTCTACCGAGCCTGTATTTACCAAGGAGCTTGTTGAAAAGATGAGCGACAAGGATATTAAGCGCAATTACAAGGGCATTCTTAAGGCTATGAAAAATTGGAGATTTTAATTTTAGGAGGATTATATGGCAAATTACAACAGCATTGAAAAAATTATTAGTGCGGAAATTCTTCGCACCAACGAGGACAACCTTTTAGCCAACACCGTTTGTAACACCGATTTTGCAGGTGATATTAAGGACCGCGGCGACAGCGTTGTTTTTATAGGTCTTAACGACCCCACCGTTTATGATTACGAGGGCAGCATTACCTACGAGGATATTGACGATTCCTCTATGCAGCTTCTTATTGACCAGGACAAGGCCTTTTCTTTTAAGGTTAAGGATATTGAGGCTCTACGCTCTTCTATAGGTCTTGAGGACAGCCAAACCAAGCGCGCAAGCTATTTGCTTAAGAACGAGGTTGATACCTACGTATTTAATCTTTACGGCGATGCAGGCGTGGCTATGGATGCAGTTGAGGCTACCCCCGAAAACGTGCTTACCACCGTTGCGGAAATGAAGCAGGCGTTAGAAGAAGCAAACGTGCCCGACGGCAGAACCTGGATTGTGGTGCCCCCCTTTATTAAGACCAAGCTTATGCTTGCGGGCATTAAGTTCCAGATTAACAACGGTGTTAACGGCACCGGTGCGGTTGCTTTTACCGATGAGCTTGGCTGTGATATTTACGTTTCTAACCAGCTTGCCGTTGACGAAAACGGTAATACCATGATGCTTGCGGGCTCTTATTCTGCTATTGCATATGCAGAGCAGGTTTTGGAAACACAGGTGCTTGACCGCTTGGAAAATTCCTTTGACAAGGCGGTTAGAGGCAGACTTGTTTTCGGTGCAAAGGTTATTAAGCCCAGAGAGCTTGTGTGCTGCCCCGTAAGCGACGGCGGCAACAGCCTTTAATTTTGGAAAGGAGCATTAATTTATGACTATTAACACCAACACTGTAAGCGGTCTTTTTACCGCAGGTAACACCCCTTTTGCTTCTGTAAGCGGCAACGATATTTCGGTTTCTGCAAACGCAGGCAAGGACCCTTTATTCGTTATTGTTGACCTTACGGCTGCAGCTGCCGATACAAAAATTACCGTTAAGGATGCAAAGGGCAAGGATGCAAAGGTTATAGACCTTAAGGGCGGCGAGCTTAACGTTATACCCGTTACCACCGCAGGCATTGCAGATAAGGACGGCAATATTAACCTTTATATTGCTTCCTACGCTAACGCAAAAATTGCCGCTTTGGTTTATACCCCCGTTATTAATTATTAATTATTTGGGCTGCTGCATTAAGCAGCAGCCCTGTTTTTTTGAAAGGAGTGATATTTTGACAGGTAAGGATTTGTTTGCACGCGCCATAAATTTATGCGGGCTGGGCAGTACGATTTCCGAAGCGCCATCGGACACAGAGGATTTAAGGCTTAGGGCTTTGGATTTGATAAACCTTTTGTTGGCGGAAAACTGTATTTTGGATTGCAAAATAAGAAAATGCCGACATAAGGCAGAGCAGATTTTGAGCCTTGACGACCATATTACCTGCAGTGAAATAATTGCCTATTCGGTGCTTCCTTACGGATTGGCAAGGCTGTTTACCGTTGGCGAGGACGATGCCTTTGCTGCAGAAATGCAACGGATTTACGAGCTTAACCGTGAAAATGCGCTAAGGTTCGGTAATGCGGTTGCGCACCCCATAACGGAGGTATATAAGTGATATTTGCTACGCAAAAGGGCTTTAAAGGTATTGACCACAGAGGAGCTTTTGGCGCCGACCTTGGGGTTGCATCAGAAATGGTGAATTTTAGGATAAACGAAAGCGGCGCTTTGGTTAAGCGGCAAGGCATTAGGCATATTTTTGAAGCCGACAATGAAATTAACGGTGTTTGGCGAGGTATTTTAAAAAGCGAAGAGGTTATTATTTTTGCGGCAGGGGGCAAGCTTTACAGAATTTCACCCTACGGTACCCCCGAGCCTTTATATATAGGCAATATAGGCAACGGCAGATGCGTTATGTTTGAATTTAATAATTGGCTTTATATTAAGTGCGCCGATTATTACGGTAAATACGACGGGGAGACGTTTATGGAGGTTGAAGGATATATTCCCTTGGTTGCTATAAGCTGTACACCCCAAGGCGAGGGGCAGATTTTTGAACAGATTAACCTTATTTGCGACAAAAGACGCCAAAGATATTCTGCCAACGGAAGCAGTATGTTTTATTATCTTGCAGAAAAGGAAATTGACGGTATAGATTCCATAACCCTTGACGGAAAGCCCTATGAGGGCGAATGGACCAGCGATAAGCACGCCGGCACGATTTCTTTTAAAAACGCTGTTCCCGCAGGGCTTAACAACCTTGAAATTACCTACCGCAAGGCAAACGGCACAGACAGCAGGCGCCGTATTTTGGGTTGCAGCCATATTATGATGTTCGGCGGTAACTCTGACGGCAGGATATTTTTGTGGGGAAACCCCCAACTGCCTAATTACCGATTTTATTCCGACCTTGCCGACGGTGTGCCCAGCGCGGAATACTTCCCTGTTAACGGCTTTACGGTTATTGGCAACAAGCCTATTAACTGTATCGTTCAGCAATACGATAAGCAGTTGATTTTTGCCGAGGACAAGGCTTATTATTCCTATTGCGAGCTAAAAACCGACAGCGTGGGCAGGGTTTATTCTTCCTTCCCCGTTTTTAGCCTTAACGGCGAAAAGGGGTGCATTTTTGAAACCGACGGCTGTGTTATAGATAACAAGCCCGTAACCCTTTGCCGCGACGGGTTTAATATGTGGGAATCCACCGCGGTGGTTAACGAGAAAAACGCAATTAACTTCTCTGCCCCAATTTGCAATTTTGTTCCATCCTTTGCAAGCAGCAGTAACAAGGATTTTTGTATGTTCGACTTTTTAGCCAACCGCGAGCTGTTTTTTATATTCGGTGAATTCGCCTATATATACAATTATGGCTTGAACGCTTGGTACAGCTATGATAATTTTGGGGGTAAGCACCATTTTGTTTACGGAGATTTGGTGTATTTTGCAAAAGGCAAAGTGCTTTGCAGCTTTGGCAACCACCAAGAAGAGGATTTAGAGCATTTATGTATTTGGAAGAGTGCTTTTTTGGGCAACGGCAAAAAGGATTGCAACCTTTTGGAATTTTCGGCGGATATGTATATCCGCGGGAACTGCGGGGTTAGAGTTCAGTTTGAAAAAAGCGGCAATGCGGTTAAAACCCTGCAGGAATTTGACCTTAACGACCAAGGGGAGCGTTTTTTAAGAATTACCGCCCGACCGCGGCGCAAAAGAGCCCTGCCCTTTAGAATTTGGTTTACAGATATGGGCACGGGCAAAATGAATTTATACGGATTTGTATTAAAAACAAGAGATACGGAAAGGAGAAACAGATTTGGGTTATTATGAGCAGATACAGCTTTTGAAGGATTCCTTAAAGGGATATTCCGAAGAAGAAAGCAGGCTTGCCGACCTTTATAAAACCGCTGTTAAAAACGCAGAAGATGCCCATAAAAGGGCAAAAGAACAGCGGGAAAAGCAATATTATTTTGACAGAAACCAAGCGGCGGCAGACAGTATGCAGCAAGAGCACAACACCAACCAGGCTTTGGCGGCAAGGGGGTTGGGATTTTCCGGCGAGGCTGCGCAGGCAAAGCTTAATGCAAACGTTAATCTTTCTAACAGATTAGGTGAAATTAACCGAAACAAGCATCAAGATGATATTAACGCCGATATTAAGCTTGCCGACGATAAGCTTAAGCTCGACAGCGAAAAGGCACAGCAGATAAAGAATTTGTTGGAAACCAAGATAAAGGTAAACACCGATATTGCCAAGCTTGAATTTGACCGTGAGCAGGCCGAAGCAGACCGCAAGCAAGCAGAAAAGCTTAAGGATAAAGAGCTTGCCGCAAAAAAGGAATTGCTTAATATAGAGCTTAACAATAAAAACGGCGGAAGCAGCAGTAGCGGTGGAAGTGGCGGCAGTAGCGACGGCGGAAGCGGCAGCAACAAGCCCATTGAAGAAGAGGTTTTAGACGATGGCACTTATATCCCCGAGCTTTCGGCGGCACAGCTTGCGCAAAGGGTTATTTCCGGAGCAGAGGGCGGAAACGGCGAGGCGAAGGAATATGCGATTAATAAGTTTTTGTTAGAGCTTAATAATAATTATAATATTAACCAGGATTATTATAAGGAATTGCTGCTTACCTTAAAGGCTTACGGATATGAGGAAATTTCGCTTCCCTTTATGCGATGTCAGGTGGCGGGGTATGAATCTAAATCGGTTTATACCAAAACCTACGATACCCAGCTTGATATTTTGATTGAAGAGGGAGCAAGCCCTGCGGAAGCGCGAAAGCAGGCAGAGGCAGCTGCAAAGCGGGCGCAGATGGATTATATTTTAGATAACGTTAAAACCTTGCTTGAGTTCAGAAAGGCTTGTAACGACGTGGGTATAACCAACGCGGAGGTAAACCAATACCGCAGAGAGGTGCTTAATTTAGAGCGTTAAATATTTTAGGGCGGATTTAAATTCCGCCCTTTTTTGGTTGCAAAATGTTGTTTTATATGTTAAAATGAGCAAAAGCGAGGTTTATTTATGAATCAAAAAGAATTTGACGAAATATTTGATATGAAAGCGGAAAACAAGCCGCAAAAAACCTTTGACCCGCGTACAAAGAAAAAACTTATTTTGGCGCTGTGTGTTGCAATAGGGCTTATAATAGGCGTTGCGGTTGGTTTGATAATAGATGCTACCGTTTTTATTACCGGTGCAAGCACACCCGAGGATGCGGTGGCAGGCTATTTGGAAGCCAGCCTTTTGCAGGACGTTGACGAAATGGTTAGGTATTCATCGGAATATAACAGCCTTAAGCTTGGGGACGGTGTTAAGCGCAACAATAACGAGCTTAGACAATTTTTGAACAACCAATACAAAAACAAAACCCCAAGCTACAAGGAAGAAGACATTAGGTTTGAACAGCATTATATTCGCAATTACGAAAAAGGTAAGGGCAAATATGATATAATTATAGGCGATTACGAGAAGATTATTGCCGACGGAAGCAAAAAGATAGATGAAATTGCAATAGTTCGTATGACCCTTTTTAACGGCAAAATTAAAAACCCCACACCCAAGAATTACATTGCGGTAAAGCAAGACGGCAAATGGTATTATGCATTTGCTTGGGTAGAGGAATAAAAAAACAAAAGCCAAGCTTTGCTTGGCTTTTTTTATACGGTTAATTAAGAAAAAAAGAAGAACGCTTTTGCGTTCTTCTTTCTTTGGAGCGGATTACGGGGCTCGAACCCGCTACCTCCACCTTGGCAAGGTGGCGCTCTACCAAATGAGCTAAATCCGCTGGTGCCTCCGATCGGAATCGAACCAATGACACGGAGATTTTCAGTCTCCTGCTCTACCAACTGAGCTACAGAGGCATATCGCTTTTCTGCATTGCAGAAAAGCAATGGCGATTCGGATGGGACTCGAACCCACGACCTCCGCCGTGACAGGGCGGCATTCTAACCAACTGAACTACCGAACCATTTTGGAGCTGATGATGAGACTCGAACTCATGACCTCATCCTTACCAAGGATGTGCGCTACCACCTGTGCCACATCAGCATCAAAACGTAAGAATTTATATTATTTTGTAATAGGCTTTTTGGAGGCGCCACCCAGAATCGAACTGGGGAATAAAGGTTTTGCAGACCTCTGCCTTACCGCTTGGCTATGGCGCCAATAGCGGAATACGGGGCTCGAACCCGCTACCTCCACCTTGGCAAGGTGGCGCTCTACCAAATGAGCTAAATCCGCATTTAATTGTCTACGAGAACGGAAAGCTCTGTCAGACTCTTTTTAAAAAAGGGTGGCGATTCGGATGGGACTCGAACCCACGACCTCCGCCGTGACAGGGCGGCATTCTAACCAACTGAACTACCGAACCGTAT
>JAFYOG010000150.1 GCA_017560285.1 Clostridia bacterium | reverse complement strand
TGTAAAACTCGCTTGGGTAGGCAAATATTTTAAATTTATGAGTATAAGTGATGAATTTACAGACGAATCAAGTGAAAACTGATTTTTTGAATAAAATTCGCAGTTATTTTGAAGAAAACAACTTGGATTTATCAAATAAAAGCATCGCCGTTTGTTTATCCGGCGGTGCAGATTCGGTTTCGCTATTGATTTCTTTAATTGATCTTTCAAAAAGCTATTCTTTTTCTGTTTTCGCTATGCATTTTAACCATATGATTAGAGGTGCAGAAGCCGACAGGGACGAAGAATTTTGCAAATCCTTGTGCGCTAAATACGGTGTAAAGCTTTACAGAGGTAGAGACGACGTTCCCGCATATGCTACACTGAACAAGCTTTCCTTGGAAGCTGCGGCAAGAGAATGCAGATATAATTTTTTTGAACGAATCTGCAAAAAATATAATATTGATTATTGCGCTACTGCACATAATATGAATGATGATGCAGAAACGTTAATTCTTAATCTTATACGCGGTTCGGGCTCTAACGGTTCTTCGGCTATTGCTCCCGTTAAAGGAAATATACTACGTCCTTTGTTAAAGATAAAAAGGAACGAGATAGAGTCTTATATAAGTGCATGCTCTGCGGAATATATCACCGACAGTACAAATAATTCTATCGAATATACACGGAATTTAATTCGCCATACCATTATCCCAAAGCTTGAAGAAATTAACCCCGCGGTTATTGATGCTATCGCAAAATTTACCGATAGTGCAAGAACAGATAGGGATTATTTTGAAAGCATTATCTATAATCATTTTGATTCTGATTTACGAGAATTGCATCCCGCAATCAGAGATCGGGTAATTATTGCAAAATTTAACAGATTTTCGGGCAAATTATTGAATAAAGAATTGCTGATGCAAATTAATAAAACAATATTTGGCTATAATCATTTTATTGTACCGATATATAATGAATTCGAAGCTGTTATTAATAACGGAACAGTAAGCTTTTACCGTAAAAGCGATAACGTTTCGTTAAAATTTGATTTACAGCAAATTACTAACGATGAAAATTATGTTTTCGGAGATAGAGTAGAAATTATTATAGATAAAGAGCCAAATAGGGTATTAAAAAAAATTAACAAACTATACACATCTGTAATAATAAATTCTGATAATATCTCTGGTGTGCTTTCTGTTCGTAACCGTTTAGAAGGGGATAAAATATTAATAAACGGAATGCACAAAAGCATAAAAAAATTATTTATAGAGAAAAAAGTACCTAAAGAATATCGCGATATTATACCGATAATTCTTGATACTGAAGGCATTGTATACGTACCCTTTGTTGGGGTTGCCGATAAAGCGCGTTTAACTTCTAACGGCAATACTATACAATTAACAACAGTTTTTAATACGATCGATCAAGAAAGGTGGAACAACGCCTATGAAAAATAAAGGTTCCAAAAAAATTATACTGTTTTATCTTGTTTTCTTTCTTGCTATAATCTTTGTGGCAAATATGTTTGTTGGGAGCAATAGCAAGCAGGAAAATATCGAGTACGGCAAAGTAGTACAAATGTTCCAAAACAAACAGGTAAAGAGCTTTTACGTAGACGATAAAGATTATTTGTATTTATCCGTTAATGCTATAGCTACTACTACCGATTTAAATTCCGATGCATTTGAATACGTTCACCATTTAGCAAATACAGAGCAATTCAATAACGATCTGGGCGCATTGATTATGGCCCAAACCGCAGATGGAACTTTAGTTCGTTACGATTTCAAGGCGATAACACCTTCTCCTTGGTGGATGTCTTATCTGCCTTATCTTATTGTTGTAGTAATACTGATTGTAATTTTTGTAATGTTCGTATCTAAATCCTCTAAAGGCGGAAACGGCGGCGGTGGATTTGGCAGGATGAATTCCTTTAGCAAAGCAAGAACCAAGCTTGGCAGCGACGAAAAGAAAAAGGTATTGTTCACCGATGTTGCAGGTGCAGACGAGGAAAAAGAAGAGCTTCAGGAAGTTGTAGATTTCTTGCGTAATCCTAATAAGTTTTCCGATCTCGGTGCTCGCATTCCCAAGGGCGTATTGCTTGTTGGTTCCCCCGGTACAGGTAAAACCCTGTTAGCAAAAGCCGTTGCAGGCGAAAGCGGCGTTCCTTTCTATTCTATTTCGGGTTCTGATTTTGTTGAAATGTACGTTGGTGTTGGTGCATCGCGTGTACGCGACCTTTTCGAAACCGCAAAGAAAACCGCACCTTGCATTATATTTATCGACGAAATCGATGCGGTGGGCAGACATAGAGGCGCCGGACTTGGCGGTGGTCACGATGAACGCGAACAAACTCTTAACCAGTTGCTTGTAGAAATGGATGGATTCGGCGTTAATGATGGTGTAATCGTTATTGCCGCAACCAACCGTCCCGATATTTTAGACCCCGCGTTACTTCGTCCCGGCCGTTTCGACAGACAGGTAACCGTAAATCTACCCGATATTAAGGGAAGAGAAGAAATCTTAAAGGTTCATTCCCGCGGAAAGCCCATGGGCAACGATGTGGATTTAGCAACCATTGCGAAATCTACTGCAGGCTTTTCCGGTGCGGATTTGGCAAATCTTCTTAATGAAGCTGCGCTTCATGCTGCACGTAAAAAGAAAACCGTTATTAACACTGATGATATCGAAGAAGCAACAATTAAGGTTATTGTTGGCCCTCAGAAGAAATCACTTGTTATGACTAACGAAGAAAAACGCAAAACTGCATTCCACGAGGCGGGTCACGCAATAGTTACCCGTATGTTGGGCACTCAGGATCCCGTTCATTCCATTTCCATTATCCCCAGCGGCAGAGCATTAGGTTATACTCTCTCGTTGCCAGAAAAAGACAAGTTCAGCGTATATAAGAACGAGCTGCTTGATAATATATGCGTATTAATGGGTGGTAGAGCAGCAGAAAAATTAATGTGCGACGATATATCCGGCGGTGCATCTAACGATATGGAACGTGCAACCGAGATTGCAAGGAAGATGGTTACAAAGCTTGGTATGAGCGATATACTTGGCCCCGTAGTTTATTCTTCCGAAAATTCCGAAGTATTTTTGGGTAAGGATTTCGGCACTACCAAAAATTATTCCGAACAGATTGCCGTTCTTATTGACGAAGAGGTTCGTAAATTTGTAACCGGCGGATATGAGAGAGCAATTAAGATCTTGGAAGATAATATGCCCACCTTGATATTTATTGCCGAATATCTTGTTAAGCATGAAATTATGGATGCTGAACAATTTGAGCTCTGCTTTAAGGAAGGCGTGACCGAAGAAATGCTTGATGCTGTTACAGAGCGCAAGAAGCAGGCTTCTGCCGAAGAAAACGAAGCTCGCAAGCAGGAATTGAAAAAGGCTAAAAAAGCACGCGAAAATGAAGAAAAAGAAGTATCTGAAAATATTGTAAATAACGATAACGTCGAAAACGTAACCGATGAATCCAATAACGTTTCTGACGATTCTGACGACGATAATTCGGATAGCGATATTTTTTCTGATGATATTTTAAAACGTTAAATATGTTGTTCTGTCGCAAGTTTTTGCTTGCGACAGAATGCTTTTGTGAATAATTTTCCATAAATACGTCAATTATGAATATATAATCGGAGGTATTTATATGGAAAAGAAAGATTTTAATAATTTCAAAAAAAATTCAGCATTATTGATCACTTCTATTGTTTTAATTCTTGTTTTGTTACTTACCGTTTTTGCTATTGCTACAAGCAGAAAGCCGAACGGTGATTATAATACCGATTCGACTATTGACAATGCAGACAGAAATGAATCTATTGATAACGCTGTTTCTTCTGACAATATAGACGCTGAATCTTCCGATATTGAAGAATCGAAGGATAACAGCGCAAACGAAAGTTCTACGGAAGAATCTAAAACCGACCACGGTTGGATTATTAACAAATACGGTTATACTTATTTGTATAAGGATAGCGGATACGAACAATTTAACTACAGCAGTAAGGTTTTGGAAAGGTACGTTAATGCTTTAAATACATTTGAAAATTATGTACCCGAAGAAACATCTATTTATAATATCATAGTACCGGTAAGTTCGGAATTTGCCGAAATCCCCCGTGAAGTTTATATCGAAGACGGTTTTTATAATAAATCTCAATCGGCGTTCGTATCTACTGTAGAAACGAAGTTAGACGAACGGATAATAAATATTCCTATAGTTAATTTAATAAAACAAAAATATTACGATAACGATTACGTCTTTTTCAGAACCGATAAAAACTGGACTCCGCAGGCGGCGTATTACGCATACTGCGAGCTTTGTAAACAATTAAATTTAACTCCAATTCCTTTAAGCTCTTTTAATAAAATAGAAGCAGGGGAGTTTTTGGGAAGGTTCTATTTAGCTACAGATTCAACTTTAATGGAAAATAATCCCGATAATTTTGTTTGTTATGGGCCTATGCCATCTATTAAAACCGCCCTTACCATTTATAAAGACGAAACGGTTTACAAGGATTTTGAATTATGCAGCAACGATTATGATAAATACAGTGCGTACGATATATTCTTCGGTATAGATGCAGATAGATATGAAGTTAGCTCAACGGCAGCGGGCGGATCAATCTTATTAATAGGGGACAGCAGTATATATCCTATTGTTCCTTTGCTGACGGCACATTATAAAACTATAGATGTTGTTAATCCGCAGAATTTTACCGAATCTGTTGCTGATTATTTAAAAGATCATAAATACGAATGCATTGTAACAATGTGTTATTCTACAAATGCAACCAGCGGTGATTATATACCGGCATTCAACGAATTTTTAACAAAGGAGAACTAAATGAACAAAACAATACTTGGCGGATTTGTCTCGGTTAAAAGCTGTTTAGAGGCAAAAAGCAGAGAAATATATAAAATTTATATCGAAAAAAGCCGTTACGAACGGGTTATGAAATCGGATCTGCGCGTGCCCGAGCAACGCCAATATGCAACATTGATAAACAGCGGTGTAGAAATAGAGTATCTATCCACCGAGGAATTTGAAGGTATGATGCAAAATACCAATGCAGGCGGAATAGCCGCAGAGGTTGGCGAGCGAATATTTACACCTATCGAAGAGGTAATATCTCTTCGAAACGGTTACATAGCTATATTAGATGGTATAGAAGACCCGTTTAACTTCGCATATGCTTTAAGATCTCTTTATGCCGCAGGTGTAGATGCGGTAATTTTGCCCGAACGCAACTTTTTTACCGCAAGCGATACTGTTATACGCTCATCGGCAGGCGCATCAGAGCTTATAAAAGCTTGTTGTGTAAACGATTTAACAGAAGCTTGCAAAACGTTAAAGAATAACGGCTATATTTTGGCCGCTACAGCAAAGACCGAAAAAGCCAAGGATTTATATGCGTGCAGAGTAAATCGTCCGTTCTGCGTTGTTTTCGGCGGCGAGAAAAGAGGAATAAAGAAAGAGATACTTGATTTATGCAATTTTTGCATAAAAATCAAGTATCCTCGTAATTGTCATTATTCTTTGCCTGCATGCAGCGCTATTTCCTTAATCGCCTTCGAGTGTGCCCATAAATTGGAATTTTCAGCTCGTAGGAAGTAATAATTGGGGGATTTTACCCACAATTAACGTTTCGGCCATTATCAGTTTGATGTTAAATTCGATTTTATTGCTTTTAAAAGGTGCCACGCAATTTATTTCTGCTTTAAATTCTATTATAACGCGGTGCAACGTTTGGTTAATTCCGCTTTCCAACAGTTCGCTGTAAATATTGTGTGTTACTGCAGTAATAGGATGCACCCTAATTGGGATTTTCGGGCCTTTTCCCGAGAGATATTTAAACCCCAATACGTTGCCGATAGGTAACCCGAAGGTATTACCGCTTTCGTTTATATTTGAATATATCTTTGCAGATACGGTTGTTGCAAAAGTATTCAGCTTTGCCGTGTTAACTTTTATATCGCTTATATCTCCGCTTATCGTATAAACAACGTTTACTATGTCTTCGAACTGATAATTATCTAAAATTTCGATTATTGTTTCGTTGGCGCGATTGTAAACTTCACCTTTTATGCCCGTATTAGCGTAAATATTGCAGGATAAAGAGTAATATCTTGCAATTCGAAACACCAAAGCAATAGTTAATAAGATCAATGACAATAATATCAATAATAATCGTTTCTTCATAAAAATACACCCGATACATTATATGTGCATCGGGTGTATTTATTGTTTATTAAAATTCCGTTCTGCCTTCAATAGCCTTCAATAGGGTAATTGAATCGGCATATTCCAAGGTTGCACCAACAGGCAAGCCGTATGCTAACCGGGAAACCTTAATACCAAAGGGCTTGATTAAACGGCCAAGATACATTGCGGTAGCTTCGCCTTCGACGCTGGGGTTTGTAGCGATAATAACCTCTTTAACGTCCTCGTTCAATCTGGCAAGCAATTCTTTAATTTTTAATTGCTCGGGACCGATATTATCCACCGGCGAAATTATACCGTGCAAAACATGATATTTGCCGTTAAACTCATTGGTTTCTTCTATGGCCTCGAGCGCTTTATTATCTTCTACAACAATAATCGTATCGATTCCGCGCTGCGTATTTGCACAAATAGGGCAAACACTTTCCTCGCTATACGATTGACAAACAGTACAAAGCTTAACGTTTTGCTTTGCTTCGATAATTGCAGATGCAAAGGCGTTGGCTTCTTCTTCTGTCATTTCCAAAATACGGTACGCTAACCGAGTTGCGCTTTTTTTGCCTATATTGGGTAATGACGAAAAACAATTAACGAGTTTTTCCAATGTAGGAGTCATTGTTAACCTCTAATTAAAACATACCGGGCATATTGGGAAGGGAACCGGTAATCTTTGCCATTTCGTCGTTATTTGTATCTTCAACGCGCTTAATTGCTTCGTTAACAGCAGCAACAAGAATATCTTCTAAGGTTTCTTTATCATCGGGATCGATTATTTCAGGTTCAAGATTTATAGATAAGATTTCTTTCTTGCCGTTGATTTTTACGTTAACAACGCCGCCGCCTGCAGAAATTTCATATTCGCGTTCTTCTAATTCTGCCTGTTTAGCCGCCATATCCTCTTGCATTTTTTGTGCCTGA
>JAFYOG010000149.1 GCA_017560285.1 Clostridia bacterium | reverse complement strand
GATTACGGGGCCTGCAATATTAAACATTTTTGATGCTACTCCGGTTATATACCCTTCGCTTTTAGATTCAATAGCAGCAGAAACCATAGAGTTTGCAAAACCGGTTATCGGCACTAACGCTCCTGCGCCGCCGAAGGTAGCTATTTTATCAAAAACACCTATTCCCGTTAATATGGCTGCTATAACTATTAACGATAAAGAAGCAAGCAGTTGTGAATCTTCTTTTTCTATATTTAAATAAATATAAATATCTGATAATATTTCGGCAATTGTACATATAAAACCGCCCAAAACAAATGCTTTTATGCAGTTTAATAGGCAAGGGGAGCGTTCGGCTCTTTTTTCTATATATTTATTGTATTGTTTGTTTGTCATAACCTAAGCCTTTCGTTTTTTGTATTTTGTGTTAAACGGCTGAAAATATGCGTGCGTACTTGACATTTATGAATATATAAGTATAATATTAAAGTGAAATGGAGTGGTGATTTTGAAAAAACCGATTATAAAAAACAAGTATACTGTTCCGGAAAATATTCGTTCCATTCTGCGCGAAAGCGCCGAGAAATACGGAGATAAAGTTGTATATAAATACTTTACTTCTGCAACCGATATAGCGGAAATGACTTATAAACAAATGTACAGCACTTACAATAATTTAGGTACTGCTATTTGTTCGTTAGGTTTACAAAAGACCAAGATTGCTATTTTATCCGAAAACAGACCCGAATGGGTAATTTCATATGCTGCAATAATAGGTAGTGGTTCTGTTGTTATTCCTCTTGATAAGGAATTAATGCCCGACCAAATTGCGAACTTCCTTTCCTATTCCGATGCCGAGGCTATTCTTTGTTCCGGCGCCTTTGTAGAAAAGGTATTAAGTATGGATATACCTAATGTGAAATATATTATTGACTTTGACAGCAAGGGCAATAGTGACCCAAGGTATATACCATACAAAAAAATGTTGGATGAGGGTGCAGTTCTTCTTGAACGCGGATTTTCCAAATTTGTAAAAGCAAGATACGATACATCCAAGATGAGCGCGCTTATATTTACTTCCGGCACTACCGGTACAAGTAAAGGCGTAATGCTATCGGAAGATAATATTACAAACAACGTAAACGCGGCTTGTACGATGATCGATTTAAAATCACATCACGTATTGCTTAGCGTGTTGCCTATGCACCATACCTATGAGCTTACGGCAGGGCAGTTAACTGCAATTCGTTTAGGCTTGACAATATGTATTAATAACAGCTTAAAATACGTTATGCGTAACATTAAAATGTTCCGCCCCAGCGTTTTGGTTGTTGTTCCGTTGTACGTTACAACCATCCGTAAAAAAATTATGGATGAAATTAAGCACCGTAAAAAAGAAAACGTTATTAATGTAGGTGTTAAAGCTACAAAGGCATTGCGTAAGGTTGGTTTAGATACACGTAGTTTGGTATTTGCAGAGGTTCATAAATCTCTGGGCGGCAGATTAAAGGAAATTATCTGTGGCGGTGCGGCTACCGACCCCGAAGCAATTAAATGGTTTGAAGATCTTGGTATTAATGTTTCCCAAGGCTACGGCATTACAGAATGCTCGCCCCTTGTAGCGGTTAATCCGTTAGTTACCGTTCACTACGATTCCGTAGGTCTTGCGGTGCCCGGAACTAAAATTAAAATTATGTCCGAGGAAAACGGTGTTGAAGTTGATCTTCCCGATGGCGAAATCGGTGAGATTTGTGTAAAAGGTCCAAGTGTAATGCTGGGTTATTACAAATCTGAAGAAGCTACGGCAGCGGCATTTACACAAGAAGGGTATTTCCGTACCGGCGATTATGGTTATTTGGATGATGATTTTCTTTATATAACCGGTCGAAAGAAGAATATTATCGTTCTTAATAACGGCAAAAACGTTTATCCCGAAGAAATCGAAGAATATTTAGAGCGAATAGAGCTTATAAAGGAATGTGTTGTTGTTGGTAGAACAAAACCCTCCGGCGAAGTTGTTTTAACAGCTCTTATTTATCCCGATTATGATAAATTTAAGGGATGCGACGAAAATCAGATTATCGAAACAATGCGCGGCGAAGTAGCGAAGATTAACAAGATGCTCGCTTCGTTTAAACAGGTAAGAAGCATTAAAATTCAGAAAACTGAATTTGAAAAAACCACAACTAAAAAAATTATAAGATATAAACTTTCTTAAAAGAGGTATTTTATGTTAACTAAACTTAAAGATTTACTTGTTGAAGAAATGGACATTAATCCCGAATTAATCAAGCCCGAAGCTGAACTTATGAACGACTTAGGCTTTAATTCTTTAGAGCTTGCGGATTTGGTTGTTCTTTGCGAAGAAAAGTTTAATGTAATTTTTGATGAAGCTTCTCTTCCCACACTTTTAACCGTTGGTGATGTTGTATCTTATTTAGAAGCAAATGCATAACTAACAAGAAAAGCGCTTTTATATAAAGCGCTTTCTTTTCTATAAATTTTGTAGAGGTGTACTATGCCTAATATTTTAATTGTAGAAGATGACCGTGCCCTTAACAAATTAATCAGTACGGTTCTTGAAAAGGCAGGGCATACTGTTTTTTCGGTTTTTGATGGCGAAAAGGCATTAGAAAAAATAGAAGACGTGCATATAGATATGCTTGTAACAGACGTTATGATGCCGAATATGGATGGCTTTGAACTTGTAGCGGCAATAAAGGATTATAACAAAAACCTTCCTGTTTTAATGGTAACGGCAAGAGGCAGTTATAACGATAAACTGTGCGGCTTTAATTTGGGCGTAGATGATTATATGGTAAAACCTATTGATATTAACGAGCTAACGTTGCGGGTTAATGCAATATTGCGTCGCAGTAAAATTGCAAATGAGAATAGGGTAACTATTGGCAGCACCGTGCTTGACAGCGAATCATATACAGTAACCACGAATAACGAAACTGTAACGCTTCCACAGAAGGAATTTTTATTGTTATTTAAACTTTTATCATATCCCGACAGGGTATTCACACGGTTTGAAATTATGGATGAAATATGGGGATATGAATCTGACAGTGACGAAAAAACAATTAACGTGCATATTAGTAAGTTAAGAAGCCGTTACGATAATAACCCTGATTTTTCAATCGAAACCGTTAGAGGTATTGGGTATAAGGCGGTATTGAAATGAGTAATAAAAAGAAGGATAAAAAACCAAAAGTTAACAGAAGGATGCCGTTGGTATTTTACCTAACTGTTTTTATATTTATAGTCAGTTGTATTACTGCCGCACTGCTTATAACTATTTATGTAGGTTTAATAAATGCAGGCTGGAATAAAGAATGGGATATTATCAGCATAGGCGTAGCTTTGCTTATAGGTAGTATTATAGTTTCTACCTGCTTAGTTAGAGGCTTTGGTAACAAAATTATTTTCGGAAGTCTTAAGCAAATTAATGATGCATCTAAGGCCGTTGCAGCAGGTGATTTTAGCCAACGGTTAGAGATACCCAAGGAAAAAGAAACGGCTGAAATATGCGAAAATTTTAATGAAATGGTTAATAAGCTTGGTAATAACGAGCTTTTGGCAAGAGATTTTGTTTCAAACGTTTCTCATCAGTTCAGAAATCCGTTATCATCTATTCACGGATACGTACAATTGCTGGAAAGCGAAAATATTACAGAGGAAGAAAAGCAGGAATATATCGCTATTATTAAAGAAAAATCAATTGAATTAACAGAACTTGTAAACGATATTTTGGAGCTGTCAAGAATAGAACACCAAAGCGGAGCATTAATTAAAGAAAAGTTTTATATCGACGAGCAAATAAGAAAAAGCATAATAAACAGCAATGCCGCGCTAAAGAATAAGAATATAGAGCTTGATTTGGATTTAGAAAATGTCGAGTTTTACGGTAATGCAGAATTACTTAAAGAAGTTTGGAATAATTTAATCGACAACGCAATAAAATTCAGCAACAATAACGGTGTAATACGAATTGAGCTTAGAAAAGAAGAAAATAACGCCGTAATTAAAATAACCGACCACGGAATAGGCATGAGCCAAGAGACATTAAAACGCCTTTACGAGCGTTTTTATCGCGGTAAAGAGGCTTATTCTTACGACGGAAGCGGTTTAGGTATGGCAATGGTAAAAAGCGTATTAGATAAGCATAACGGTGCTATAAACGTATCAACCGAACTTGGAAAAGGTACAACCTTCACCATTGAATTACCAAATGGTTAAATTTTTTAAAAAGTTACAAAATATTGGTGACAAAATACAATTTATATGTTATAATATTTAAAATTTTACAGTAAGGAAGTATGTTATGAAAAAAATCGCACTCTTACTTGCTTTGGTTCTCTTGCTTTCTGCGTTTGCAGTAGCTTGCGGCGGTTCAAAGACAGAATCTCCTAAAGACGAAAGCTCTAATGTTGTGTCTGATAACAGTAACGATAGCAGTGATACTTCGGAAGAAGAGTACTTTGCGTATACAGGCGAACAAATACGTGAAAATCCCGAAAACACTGTTATTTCAGTTGGCGCGCCTTATACCAAGGATTTTGAGGCAGGCAGTGAATATCCCGATACATACGGTATGGAGCTTACCGATGGTATAAGATCCGCCGTTACCGATGGTCATTACGAAGATGAAGCTTTATCCGGTTATAAAGACAGCATCGACGTAATAATTGACCTTGGTAAAACTTACGATAAGATTTATGCGTTCGAAGCAGGCTATTTGTCCTTTAACGAAGCGGGCATAGCTGAACCTTCTACCATTAAGGTAGATGCTTCTAACGACGGTCAGTTCTGGACTACTATTGATTATCTTGTTAAGCCCGAATCTAAATTAGGTTGCGTTGTAACTGCACGTTTAGATGCTCTTGGTTATATAAAAGCAAGATATATTCGCTTTAGAGTAGGTCTTGGCAGTGCTTGGCAACATTTAGATGAGCTTTCTGTTATTGCCGATATCGAAGGTGGTCAAAAGACTCAAGAATATATAGATGCAGTTAATAATGCGTACAATACTCTTGGTTGTGTAAACAAACCTGCTTCCGATGTGGAAATTAACCGCGAACTTGATAAGGTTTTGGTTTCCGAAGGCGCTAAATATACCGTAGAAGGCACCTTTAAGAAGTTTATGGATAGCGGTTCTATGTTAACCGACGGTAAGACTTCCGGCTATTACGAAGGCAAAACATGGGTTGGTTTTGATCCTACTGTAGATAACGTTGTTACTATCAACTTGGGTAAGAACGTTAAGGATATTGCTTGCATCGAAGCAAATATGTATGTTAATACCAACATAAATACATTTTTACCCGTAGCAGTAAAGGTTGCTGCTCTTGATAAAGATAAGAACCGTACCGAGCTTGGCATTCTTTACGGTAACGGTGTTCTTGTAAACGGTGAATATTGCTTCTCTCTTCCTTTAGATAAGGCGATCAGTGCAAGATATATAGAAGTAACCTTCCTTGCTACTCCTGCAAACCTAATAATGGTTGAAGAAATCGGCGTATATGCTTACCGTGAAGAAACGTCTAAAACCTTGTACCCTGAAGTTGTTATTGAAGAAGGAGCTTCTAATTGGGGTTCTGAAAGCAGCAACGAATATGAAAATATTTTAAAGGGCAATACCACTCAGCAGGTTATTCTTTTTGAT
>JAFYOG010000148.1 GCA_017560285.1 Clostridia bacterium | reverse complement strand
GCGTTGTATTATCTTGGCAGGTTTGCAAAGGCATCAAAGCGGTTTTTTGCCCAGTTTGGTACGGCGGTTTTGGCTGTTGCCATTGTTGCATACGTATTTTTGCAGGTTATGCTTAACGTGGGTACTATTTTAGATACCGAGCACGCCACCTACGTTAATATTTCGGATAAAAAAGAGGTAGAAGCATTTCTTTTCAGGGATGAAAAGACGGTTTCCTCGGTTAACGCAGGCACCAACTGCTTTTTGGTTGCAGAGGGCGAAAAGGTTAGAAAGGGCGAGGAAATTGCCGTTACCTATTCCAGCGAAAGCGACGTTAATATTCAGAACCGCATTAACGAAATAGATGCAAGAATTAACGTTTTGCAAAAGAGCAGTCTTTCTACCGGTGCATCTACCACCAACATTGCATTGCTTGATAACCAAATTAACAATCTTGTGCTTACCATTATTCGCCAAGCGGATATGAACGATTACGATAAGGTTTTGCGGAATAAAGAGGAACTGCTTATTCTTATGAACCGTCGCCAAGCGGTTATTAAGGCAGAGGATTACTCTGAAGAGCTTATTTCTTTATCCAAGGAAAAGGAACGTCTTAACGCTTCGCTTTCCGGCAACAGAGCCATTACCCAAGCCCCCGAAAGCGGATATTTTTATTCTACCGTAGACGGCTACGAGGAATATTTTACCATAGAAAAAATTAACAACCTTACCGCCGAGGAATTTGAAACCTTGGCAGATTCGGTACCTGATAAAAACGCTATCGAAAGCTCGGCGGGCAAGATTATTTGCAGTTCTACATGGTATATTGCACTTTCGGTAGATAAGCGCACCGCCGAAGGGTACAGGGTGGGCGTAGATTACCCCATTACATTCCAATATTCCAACAATAAAGAGCTTGATATGACCTTGGAACGGAAAATTTCCCGCAGTGATAAGGACGTTACCATACTTATTTTCAGCACAATGCAAATTCCCGCGGGGTTTGATTTTACCCGTTGCCAAACGGTAGAATTACCCCACGCAAATTACGAAGGGCTACGCATAAGCACAGCCGCTTTGCGCGTTAAGGACGGCGAAATAGGCGTTTACGTGGTGGTTGGCTCTAAGGTTGTGTTTAAAAAGACACGGGTGCTTTACAGCTACGGCAGTTATTCGGTTTGCGCTATCCCCAAGGACCCTAATTACCCCAACCGCGTTGACGTTGCTTATTCTACGTCAACCCAATTATCTCTGCACGATGCTGTGGTTGTGGGCGGCAAGGGAATTTACGACGGAATGCGAATTAAATAGGCGTTAATATGAACACACAAATTGAAGTTGCAAACAACATAGAAAAAATAAAAGCAGAGCTGAACGGCAGAGCACGTCTTTTGGCGGCAACCAAAACCGTACCGCCGGAAATGATAAATTTTGCCATCGATTGCGGTATAGACCTTATAGGCGAAAACAGGGTTAACGAGCTTTTGGAAAAATACCCCTTTATAAACCGCAGCCGTACCGAAATTCACTTTATAGGCGCCCTGCAAACCAACAAGGTTAAATATATTATCGATAAAGTGGATATGATACAATCGGTAGACAGAGAAAGCCTTGCCTTGGAAATAGAACGGCAGGCGGCAAAGCATAATTTGGTTATGCCGATTTTAGCCGAAATTAACATCGGAAAAGAAGAAACCAAATCCGGCATTGCCCCCGAGGAAGCGGCCCGTTTTTGCGGCTTTTTGCAATCGCTGCCCCACCTGAAATTAAAGGGATTGATGGCAATACCCCCAAAATGTGAAAAAAACCGAAATAATGGCGAATATTTTTGCAAAATGCAGAAAATATTTATTGACATATCCCACCAAAATGTAGATAATAGTATTATGGATATTTTATCGCTGGGTATGAGCGACGATTATCTTTCGGCTGTGGAAAACGGGTCGAATTTGGTCCGTGTGGGCAGTGCGATTTTTGGAAAAAGAAATTATAATTAGAAAATAAAAATAACATATTTTTTAGGAGGAACATAGTTATGGGATTTATGAACCGTCTCAGCGACATGTTTAAGAGCGAAGAAGAATACGACGAAAACTACGACAGCTACGAAGGCGAAGAAGAAGGCAACGAGGAAGAGGTTGCGGCACCTGCGGCAAAGGCAGCTCCCGCTTCTAAATCCACCGGCAGCATTTCTTCCGGCGCATCCTTGGAAATGAAGGTTGTTAAGCCCGAAAGATTTGACGAAGTTCAGATGATAGGCGAACATCTTCTTGCAAGAAGAACCGTAGTACTTAACCTTGAAGACACCAACAAGGAAACCACCAAGAGAATTATCGACTTTTTGGGCGGTGTAGTTTTTGCAATTCAGGGCAAAGTAAGAAAGGTAGCAAACGCAACCTACGTTGTTACCCCCAAGAACGTTGAGGTTTCCAGCGACAGCGCAGAAAAGCCTGCCGAGGAACAACCCGCCGTTAACAAGCAAAGAGATTTCTTTAACTAATTAAACCGTTGGGAGAATGCCCCCGTTGAACCAACTGATGTTGATTTTTGTTAGCTCGGTTCATTTGTTTTTAAGCGCACTGACTTTTCTTATATTTTTAAGAGTCCTGCTTTCGTTTTTTGCAAGCGAGGAATCTAAATTTCTTTTGTTCTGTGCGGTTGTTACCGAGCCGGTTGTATATCCGGTAAGGGTTTTGCTTTCACACATTCCCGCGTTGGAAGCGTTCCCTATTGATATTACCTATATGGCAACCTATTTAATTTTAATGTTTGTTCAGATGGCACTGCCGGCTTCGTTTTAACCGAAGCTGCAGTGCTTTCGGGCGTTTTATGTAACGCCCCGCTTAACCTTGAAAATAATTGTCTTTATATATAAAACCTTCGAAAGGAAGTATTTAGTAATGCTTGCACCACACGAATTGAAAAACAAACAGTTTCAAAAAACCTTTAAGGGCTATAACCCCCAAGAGGTTGACGAATATTTGGAATTTGTTCTTGAAAAATATACCGAAGCCTACCGCGAAAACAGCGAATTGGAACGCAAGTTAAGAATTGTGGTTACCAATTTGGACGAAATTAAGGACGAAGAGGAATCTATAAGAAGCACCCTTATTTCCGCCCAGAAGATGGCAGAAAAGATCATTAACGATGCCAACGAGCGTGCCGATATTATTACCGGCGCAATAAAGGACCGTTGCGACGGCGTTATTGCCGAATTTCGCCAACAGCTTCAGGCCGAAAAGGAAAAGGCTTGGGAAATTCGTACCCGCATTATAGATTTTAAAAAGGCGGTTTACGAGCTTTACGGCAAGCACATTGCCGAGCTTAAGGATTTAAGCGTTAACGAAATAGAGGATATTGTGCTTCCCAACGACGACGCTTTGGTTGCGGGCATTTTTAACGACGTTAAGGGCAGAATTGAAGAAGAAGCCCAGCGCCGCAAGAACGCGCCCCAGCTTAAAAACGACGTAAAGCCTTACGAAGAGCTTAAGGAACAGGAAAAAACAGAAGAAGCCGAACCCGTTGCAGAAGAAGCAACGGCTGTCCCTGCCCCCGAGCTTTCGGAAGAAGCAAAGCAGGCCGAGGACGAATATCTTAAATTTATGATGGGCGACAACTAATACCCCACACACTATTAAACAAGGAGTAGCGGTTCCCGCCGCATCTGACACACAATGAGAGATTACAAGGATACACTTAATTTGCCCGCAACAGAATTCCCCATGAGGGCAAATCTTCCCACCAAAGAACCCGAAACACTTAACCGTTGGAACGAAGAAAAGCTTTACGGCAAGCTTCTTAAAAAGAACGAAGGCAAGCCTTCCTTCGTATTGCACGATGGCCCTCCCTTTTCTAACGGCAACATACATATAGGTACCGCCCTTAACAAAATCCTTAAGGACTTTATAGTTAAATCCAAGGCTATGGGCGGCTATTACACTCCCTTTGTGCCCGGTTGGGATAACCACGGTATGCCCATTGAAAGCGCAATTATTAAAAAGAGCAAGCTGGACAGAAAGAATATGTCTATTTCCGAATTCCGCAAGGCCTGCGAGGTTTTTGCATCGGAATTCGTAGACCTTCAGCGTACGTCCTTTAAGCGTTTGGGTGTATTGGGCGATTGGGATAACCCCTATCTTACCATGGACCCCAAGTTCGAAGCACGTGAAATTCGCGTTTTCGGCGAAATGTTTAAGCGCGGCTATATTTACAAGGGCTTAAAGCCTGTTTATTGGTGCGCAAGCGACGAAACCGCATTGGCAGAAGCAGAAATCGAATATAAAGACGCACCCTGTACCTCTATTTACGTAAAGTTTAAGGTAGCAGACGATAAGGGCTTGCTTTCTCAATATTGCGATATTAACAACACCTATTTTGTAATTTGGACCACCACCCCCTGGACCTTACCCGGCAATATGGCTATTGCCGTTCACCCCAGAGATGCTTATTCCTTAATTAAGGTTGCAAGCGGCGAATGCTACGTTATGGCAGACGCGCTTATAGAAGCTTCTCTTAAGAACGCAGGTATTACCGAATGGGAAGTGCTTGCTAACTTTAAGGGCGCAGATTTCGAATATATGACGGCACAGCATCCCTTCTTGGACAGAAAGAGTATGCTTGTTACCGCAGAATACGTAACGATGGAAAGCGGTACCGGCTGTGTTCATACCGCACCCGGCTTTGGCGTAGACGACTATATGACAGGTATGCGCTACGGCATTGAAATTGTTGTTCCCGTTGATGACCGCGGGTTCCAGACCGAAGCCGCAGGCAAATTTGCAGGCTTACATTACGAAAAATCCAACGAAGCTATTTTGGCAGACCTTAAGGAAAGCGGTGCTTTGTTGGCAAGCGAAGAAATTATCCACCCCTACCCCCACTGCTGGAGATGTAAAAAGCCCATTATCTTCCGTGCTACACCCCAATGGTTCTGCTCGGTAGAAGCGTTCAGAAGCGAAGCTGTTAAGGCTTGCGAAAGCGTTGAATGGATGCCTGCATGGGGCGGCGACAGAATGGTTTCGATGATAAACGAGCGCGCAGACTGGTGTATTTCCCGTCAGCGTAACTGGGGCTTGCCTATTCCCGTATTCTATTGCGAGGATTGCGGCGAGGTTATTTGTACCGAAGAAACTATCGACAGCGTAGCCAACGCTTTTGCCGAAAACGGCTCTAACGCTTGGTTCGATTTCGGCGCAGAAAAGCTTCTTCCCGCAGGGTTTGTTTGCCCCAAGTGCGGTAAGGCACACTTCCGCAAGGAAACCGACACCTTGGACGGCTGGTTCGACAGCGGTTCTACCCACTTTATGGTGCTTGACGGCGAAAACGGCCTTGGCAGACCTTCGGACCTTTATCTTGAAGGCGCAGACCAATACCGCGGTTGGTTCCAATCCTCTTTGTTAACCTCTATCGGTGCAGGTATGGGAGAAGCCCCCTATAAGGCAGTGCTTACCCACGGCTGGACTGTTGACGGCGAAGGCAAGGCGATGCACAAATCCTTGGGCAACGCAGTTGCGCCCGAAACGGTTATAGAAAAATACGGTGCAGATATTTTGCGCTTGTGGGTTGCTTCCAGCGATTACAGAGTAGACGTTCGCGCATCTGACGCTATATTTAAACAGCTTTCCGAAAGCTACCGTAAAATCCGTAACACTATCCGTATTCTTTTGGCTAATCTTGGCACCGTTGAAAACGATTTCAACCCTGCCACCGATATGGTTCCCGTTAGCCGGCTTGGCGATATCGACAAGTGGGCGCTTTCCCGCTTGAACAAGCTTGTTAAGCGTGTGCGCGATGCTTACGACAGCTATCAGTTCCACATTGTATATCACGATATTCATAACTTCTGTTCTATCGATATGTCTAAGCTTTATATCGATATCACCAAGGACAGACTTTACTGCGAAGCAAAGAACGATTCTGCGCGCCGCAGCACCCAGACCGCAATGTACATTATTGCAAACGCATTGACCAAGCTTTTGGCGCCTGTGCTTTCCTACACCGCCGAAGAAATTTGGGGCTATATCAACCACGTTGAAGGCAACGACAGCGAAAGCGTATTCCTTAACCAGATGCCCGAATACACCGCAGAATTTGATTTTGCCGATATTCAGGCTAAATACGATGCATTGTTTGACCTTCGCGATAGCGTTATGAAGGCGTTGGAAATTGCCCGTGCCGAAAAGGCTATCGGTAAATCCTTAGAAGCGGCTGTTGCTATTTATACTGCCGAGGGCAGCGATGCAAGCAAGCTCTTTGCCGAATTTAGCGCAATCCTTCCCGAAATATTTATTGTAAGCAAGGTTACCCTTGCAAACGGTAACGCTCCCGAAAACGCTTATACCGACGAAGAAACCGGTATTTCGGTTGCTGTTTCGGTAGCAGAGGGCGAAAAGTGTGTACGTTGTTGGATGCAAAAGGACGATTGCACCCCCGACGAGGACGGACAACACCTTTGCGAACGTTGCCGTAAAGCTGTATGTTAGCAGCTATAATTGCCGTTGCCGCGGTAATTTTAGACCAAATAACAAAAATTATTGCGGTCGCCAATCTTGAATATCTTGGGGCAAGCGCAAGCTTTATCCCCGGCTTTATGCGGTTCCAGCGCTACCATAACGATGGCGGCGCTTGGAGCATGTTTGGCGGCGGCGGTTGGAAGTGGTTTTTCCTTATAGCCATTTCTACCCTTGCAATAGGCGCAATAGTTTTTATACTTGTTAAGTATTACAAGCGTCATACCCTGCTTACCGTTTCACTTGCCATGATACTTGGGGGCGCGGTAGGTAATATGATAGACCGTTTTCGCTTGGGCTACGTTATAGATTTTTTGCACACCGAATTTATTAAGTTCCCCACCTTTAACGTTGCCGATTGCTTTATTACCGTGGGCACGATATTGCTTGCGGTGTATATAATCTTTTACGAAACCAAGGCAGAGCAGCAGGCAAAAGCCCAAAAGGCGGCTTTGGAAGCGGCGGCGCAGGGTGTTGAATGCCAAGCGGAAGAAGTAAACAAGGAAACCACCGAAAATGAATGAATACACAATAACCACCGCCGATGCTGCAGAAAAGCTTCGTTTAGATGCGGCTGTTGCAAGGTTTTTTGATATAAGCCGTTCCCGCGCGCAGGAATTAATTGCAAGCGGTGCTTTGTTGGTTGACGGCAGGGTTAAAGAAAAAAAGTATTTGCTTTCGGCAGGGGAAACTATTTCGGTAGAGCTTCCGCCGGAAAAGGAATTAGAGGCGGTTCCCCAAAATATTCCCATTGATATCATTTACGAGGACGATTATTTGCTGGTTGTAGATAAACCCCGCGGAATGGTGGTTCATCCTGCACCCGGCAACCCCGATAACACCTTGGTAAACGCACTGCTTTACCATTGCAAGGGTCGGTTATCATCTATAAACGGCGTTATCCGCCCGGGGATTGTTCACCGTATAGATAAAGATACGTCGGGCTTGCTTATCGTTGCAAAGACCGACGAAGCGCACAAGGGCTTGGCAGAGCAGATTGCGGTGCATTCCTTTGAGCGCAAATACGAAGCTATCGTAGGCGGCCACCTGCGTGAGCCAAACGGAACAGTTTGTGCCCCTATAGGCAGGCACAAAACCGACCGCAAAAGGATGGCTGTTACCGAGCATAACTCCAAAGAAGCCACAACCCATTGGCGGGTTTTGGCAGAAAGCGATAAATACACACATTTAGAGCTTGTTTTGGAAACGGGACGTACCCACCAGATAAGGGTACATATGGCGTATATCGGGCACCCCGTTGCAGGTGATACGGTATACGGAAACGTACGGTACGGGCTTGCCATGGAAGGGCAATGTCTGTTCGCAAAATATATTTCTTTTGTTCATCCCATTACGGGCAAAACCCTATCTTTTGAAGCGGCAAGGCCTGCGTATTTCAGCGATGCGCTGCGGCGAGCCGGGCTTTAAGGGTAAAGAAAGGAAAAACATTATGGAAAAGAACACACTTCTTATGCTGAAAGAAAAAGCCGCAAAAAACAGAATGCTTGCTGTTGAGGCGGTTTACGGTGCAAAGAGCGGACACCCCGGCGGTTCCCTTTCTATTGCAGACATCGTTACCTACCTTTATTTTCACAAAATGAACGTAGACGCCAACGACCCCAACATGGAATCCCGCGATAGATTCGTGCTTTCCAAGGGTCATTGCTGCCCTGCACTTTATGCCGCTTTGGCGCTAAAGGGCTTCTTCCCTGTTGAAGAATTAAAGCAGCTTCGTAAGCTTGGCGGTATGCTTCAGGGCCACCCCGATATGAAGGGCACCCCCGGTATTGATATGTCCACCGGTTCTCTTGGTCAGGGCATTTCTGCCGCTTGCGGTATGGCTGCTGTTGCAAAGCAGAAGGGCTACGATTGGAAGGTTTACACCATCCTTGGCGACGGCGAAATAGAAGAAGGACAGGTTTGGGAAGCGGCTATGTTCGCAAACCAATATAAGCTTAATAACCTTATTGCCTTTGTCGATTGCAACGGTTACCAGATTGACGGTGCCGTTGAAGACGTTATGAACCCCCACCCCGTGGACGATAAGTTCCGCGCATTCGGTTGGTTTGTTCAGGTTATCGACGGCCACGATTTTGAAGCTATCGACGCCGCAGTTACCGCCGCAGAGCAAAGCGACAAGCCCTCGGTTATTGTTTGCAAAACCGTTAAGGGCAAGGGTGTTTCCTTTATGGAAAACAATTATACATGGCACGGCAAGGCTCCCAAGGACGATGAATACGCTATTGCCGAAAACGAGCTTAAAGAAGCATGGATGAAAGCAGCGGAGGATGTTAAAAATGGCTGAAAAAGAAGCAACAAGAGCCGCTTACGGCAGAAAGCTTGCCGAGCTTGGCGAAACTAACGATTTTTACGTGTTGGATGCAGACCTTTCCGGCTCTACCCAGACCGCTGTATTCGCAAAGAAGTTCCCCGAAAGATTTTATAACTGCGGTATCGCAGAGGGTAATATGATTTCCGTTGCCGCAGGTATTGCCGCTACGGGCACCCCTGCATTCGCTTCCTCTTTTGCAATGTTTGCTTGCGGCAGAGCTTTCGAGCAGATAAGAAACTCGGTAGCATACCCCAAGCTTCCCGTTAAAATTTGCGCTTCCCACGCAGGTATTACCGTTGGCGAAGACGGCGCTACCCACCAATTCTGCGAGGATTTGGCTATTATGCGGGCGCTCCCCAATATGACCGTTGTTTGCCCTGCCGATTCTGCTTCCACCGAAGCTTTGTTGGAAGAGGTGCTTAAGCACGACGGCCCCGTTTATATGCGCTTGGGCAGATATTCTGTTCCACAGTTCTATACAAAGGGCGAAAAGGAATTTAAGCTTGGCAAGGGTATTGTGCTTGCAGACGGCAAGGATATTACCATCGTTGCCACCGGTATTATGGTTGCCGCCGCTATGGAGGCAAGAGCCGCTTTGGCAGCAGACGGTATTGATGCCGCT
>JAFYOG010000147.1 GCA_017560285.1 Clostridia bacterium | reverse complement strand
GTTCATCCAGAACTGATAGCCGTAGCCCGCAGTCCAATCGGAAGAGCCGTTACCTGCGGTAGAGGCTTGAACCGAGGTCGCCTTTGCCAAATATTCCTCGCTCACAATGCGTTGACCGTTATAAATACCCTTTTGCTTTAGCATAGTGCCGAACTTTATAATATCGTCGCCGGAAAGGTAAAGACCTGTACCGCCAAAGGTTTGACCGTCGGTGCATTCGTCCCAACGGGGCTTTTTGATATCTAATTTAGAAAACAATCTTTCGTCAAGGAAATCCACCAGCTTTTTGCCGGTAACGCGTTCTACCGCCGCGCCGCACATGGTTGTAGCACCGGTATCGTAGCAAAAGGTAGTGCCGGGCTTATTTACCATAGGCTGACTGAAAAAGCTTTTAAGAGAATCCTCTGCGGTACGCATATGAACCAAAGCGCAACCGCCGTGGCCGCTTTGCATGGAAAGCAGGTCGTGAAGCGTTAGCTCTTTATACAGCTCGCTTGCATCTTCGGGGATTTTGTCGGCAAAAAGCTCGCTTATTTTGGTATCTAAAGATAAAATACCGTCGTCGATACAAATGCCGCAGGCTACCGAGGTAAAGGATTTTGAAAGCGAATAAAGATAGCAGGGCGTATCTAAGGCATAGGGCTCTAAAGCAACCCTTACAAGGGGTTTGTTGCCCTTTGTAACCTCCAACAAGCGAAGGTTGATGGATTTTTGCGAGCATTTGGTGATAAAATCGGTTACTGCATCGGCATTAACGCCCTGCGCTATGTAAACAGACATACAGCCCTCCGTTAATTTTCCATTTGGCCAAGGTAAATATCGTTACGCTTACCCAAGAAATGACGCTTTATAACGCCACGAAGTTCTGTGGGGTGAAGTTCCTCGTGGGTGATATTATCGATATTAAGCCACTTTACGCCGACCTGGTTATCGTCGAACTTAAGAGCGCTTTCATCGGGCTCGCCCACGGTTTCGCAGATAAACATAAATTCTATTCTGTGGTGCTGAGATTCGTTATTAAAGCCCTCGCGGATGAACAAAAGGCTTTTGGGCTCTATATCGAAGCCGGTTTCCTCTTTAACCTCGCGCTTTAATGCATCGAGCATAAGCTCGTCGGGGCGTTGCTTACCGCCGGGAAGAGTGTAATATTCCTTGCCGTCGTCGGATTTCATTTGTACGGCAAGAAGACGTGTTTTGTCGATAATAATAGCTTTGATAGAATTGTTAATGATCATTTTCTTTGCTCCGTGATGTTTGCAGGTTATTTTTCTATTTTCGTAACGGTAACCGAAAACAGCATTTCGGTTACGTTATAATGAACGGTAATGATTTTATCCTCTAAAATTGCGCTTGCGGGGTAAACTCCGCTTTCCAGCACTATGCCCGATTCTGCCAAAGCAGAGATATATTGGGCAATTTCTTCGCCGCTGATGTTTTTGTAATAAGCCGCCGCATAGCCGCCGTTTTCGTCTTGGGTAAAGCTTTCCAAGGGGTGGTCGAATTCGGGTATATCTTTGGTAATGCCCTCGCCCCAACCGCTTTTTGCCGCGCTTTCGCCGCAGCCGCAAAGCACCAAGGAAAGGGTTAATATTGCCAGAAATAAGCTAAAAAACTTCTTCATAGACAGCTTCCTTAATTAAAATTTCTCTTGCTTCCATTTTACAACGAACAATGCCGCCGCGCCCAAGAGAGCTACTATAATTATAACGAGAACAACCACGATAGTTCCGGTGTTACTGCCGCCGTCATCGGTTATTTCAACTGCCTCGAACTGAATATTAACGGTATAATCGCCGTCGGCAACCAAGGCGCCCTTATATACGCTCTTGCCTGCAACGCCCTCAAGCGCAACGCCGTTTTGGGTAATTTCCTTTATAACAAAGCCCTCTGCCGCGTTTACGGTATAGCTGAAGCTGTCGCCCTTGTTAACAAGGTTAACGCCCGCAGGGCTTGCGTTACCGCCGGAAGCGGGAATGATAATTTCAACGGTTACGTTGTTTTCTGCCGCAGCCACGCACACAAGCACGGGCTCGTTATTATAAATGAACTTTTGGGATAAGCCGTCGGCGGAAACAACCTCGGTGCCGTTTTGGTTAAGGCTTAGGTTGCCGTTGCTTAAGGAATGAAGGCTTACGGGCTTGTTTGCAAATTCGGTGCCAAGCTTAAATGCAACCAAGGTATTTTCGGGCAAAAGATTGCCTGCGGTGTTAATGCCGAACAGACCAAACTTTTCGCCGCTTTGGGAAAGGGCGTTGGCAACGGCATCGAATTCTGTGCCGGAGGTGATTTTGGAAACGGACATATCCGCAACCTCGCCCATACCAACGAACAAGCCGCCGTAGGGAACGTAAATAACGCCGTTTTCGCTGATAAATTCTACGTATTTACCTGCGGTGGGGTTTAGCGCGGAAATGCGGTTAAGAACATCGCGCTTAACCTTTTTGCCGCCGATAAGGTTTATGGAAATGCTTTCGCTTTCCCAATTTATATCCGCTGCGGAAATTTCGTTTTTGTTATCGTTGTTGCCGTTAAGAGAACGGAAGGTTACAACGATTTTTACGGTTTGGGTAACGTTAAGATAATATGTATAAGAGCTACCCTCGGCAGGAACGGCTTCGCCGCCTACGGTAAAGGTTTCGATTTCGTAGCCTGCGTTGGCGGTAGCGGTAAATTCTATTTTATCGCCGTCGCGCTTAACAAAGTTGCGGCTTTGGTTGGAAACGCTAACGTTTTCGCCTGCCAGCACAACCGACCCGCCAAAGCCTATATCGAAGGTGACTGTGCGAATGGGCGCGTTGGGGTCGGGCTCGTTACCGCCGGAGGTGTTTGAGCTTTCGTTTGAGCTTTCGGGTTTGGAGCTTTCGGG
>JAFYOG010000146.1 GCA_017560285.1 Clostridia bacterium | reverse complement strand
TGAAGCACGCCGCAGAGCATTTGGAAGAGGATATTTGGTATCCCGTTTATATCGAGTACGCTTTTGCGGAATACGAATATTTATTCTATGATTATGGTTGTATAATAGATACGGAATACACCGAGTTGATGAACGATATATGTAATATCACCGAAGATTCGCTGTTTCATTACGAGGTATGCTATGTTACCGCAGGATTGCTGTTAGAGCTTGAAAAAGTCGGATATCCAAGCTATTACACTTGGATGCCCCACCCCGACGAGGTTGAAGAACGGTTTGCCAACGCTATGAAAACAGAATAACCCAAAATAGTAACAAAAAAGGAGCGAGAAATCGCTCCTTTTGCGTTGTTTTTTCAAACTAAAACGGCAGCCGTCAAAATATGCTACCTGTTGACATAATGTTTTAAATATGTTATTATATCTATGTATAGACCAAATTTTGTGAAAGGGGAGTTCCTTTTGAAAGGGTCAAAATACATATCTCTGTTGCTTGCAATAATGCTTGTGTTAACGGCATTTGCCTTCCCTGTAACGGTTAGGGCAGAGGCTAACTACGCAGGCTTAAACCTGCATCAGCAGTATTATTTGCGCTTGCTTGGCTCTTATGCCCGCGCAGATTATTACGAAACCGATATTCTTGCCTCGGTAAGCCTTGCGCAAGCCATATACGAGGGCGGCTGGGGTAGATATTCCTTGCCAGTCGGCGGCAACAATTTGTTTGGAATAAAGGCGTACAGCTCTTGGGAAGGCAAGGTTTATAACCAAAATACTTCCTTGCTGTATAACTCCTACGGCGATTTTTTGGTTTCTTTAGGTCAACTAAAGGCTAACGAAACCTCGGCTTGGCGCGCCCACGATAGCTGGGCGGAAAGCGTTGCCGTTCACAGCAAGCTGTTCCTTGACAGCAGCCGCTATACCGCCGTCATAGGCGAAAAGGATTATGCCGTTGCAATGCAGGCTATTGTAGACGGCGGCTATTGTAACGATAACGGCTACGTTCAACAGGCGATTAAGGTTTTGGAAACCTACGGCTTAACCTATTACGACGATTTAACCCCCGACGAAGACGGCATCGTTGCCTTGGTATGCGATACCGAACGGGTGCGTTTAGAATCCGGCGAGCAATACGACCTTAATATAACCTATTACCCCGCAGATAAAGCTCCCACAGCTATCACTTGGGAAAGCGATAACCCCGCAGTTGCCACCGTTGACGAAAACGGCAGGGTAACGGCGGTTGCCCACGGTATGGCGTTTATAACCGCAACCCTTGCCAACGGCAGGGAAGCTTGCTGTATAGTTTACGTAGATTGCAACGCCACCGTTATAGAAAGCGACGTTTACGTTCGCACAACCCCCTCTAAAACCGCCCCTAACAAAAGCAAAATTTACCGCGGCTACGGCATAAAGGTGCTTTCGGATGAGGTTTATACCTCTGCCGAGGGCGATAAGTTTTTAGAGGTTATGGGCTATAACAAAGAGGGCGACCTTGTTACAGGCTACGTTCTTGCGGAATACGTTTATATGAACAAGCGCAACGTAAGCACAATATCCTTTGTAAAGGATAACGCTACCCTTGGTGTAGGCGATAATTATAAGGTTCCCGTTTCGGTTGCATCTATCGATGCGGTAGACGCGATTTTAAATTGGGAAAGCGGCGACGAAGCCGTTGCCACCGTTACCCAAGAGGGCATAATAACCGCCGTTGCAGAGGGCACCACCACCATTACCGCCTATGCGGCAGGGGGTGCATCCGCAACGTTAACCCTTACCGTAGCGCAACAGCAAAAGGATTATAAGGGCATTATCACCTCCTCCGACGGCTTGCGCGTGCGCCAAACCCCCGAATGGGACGGCGATTCCTTGGGCACCGTGCCCTTCCTTAACGAAATAACTATCCACGGCGAGCCCGAGGGCTATTGGTACAAGGTTACGGGTGTAACCAACCGTAACAAGACTGTTACCGGCTACGTGTTCTGTATATACGTTAACCTTATTCCCGACGGCGCAACAATAAATAAAGCCACCGCTAACGAAACCGTTTCGGTTTATAAATCTGCCTCTGCCGAATCCGACCGCTTGGGCGCCTTGTCGGCAGGCGATATAATAATTGTTGGCGAGGAAGCCGACGGTTGGAGCTATATTATAGGCTCTGCCGCCGACGGCGATACCATATACGGCTATGCCAAGCTCGACGGCAGTGCCGAAATCCCAAATCAGGGCGGAAGCAGTACCGCGCCGGATATGGGCGGCGGAGCCGATACTATCCCCGATGGCGCATGGTATGCAATCGTTAACGCCAGCACGCTGAACATTCGCGAAACCGCAAGCTCTTCTGCAAAAATTCTTGGTGAAATGACAAACGGAGAACGCATTATCGTTTCTTCGCTTTCCAACGGCTGGTATAAGGTTCATTATAACGGCATAACCGGCTACGCCTCGGCAGATTATATAATAAGCCTTTATCAGGGCAAGGTTGTTGGTATTGACGATAACCTTAACGTTCGCCAAAGCCCCTCTACAAGCGCAACCATAGTGGGCAAGCTTCAAAACGATAATATAGTTACCGTAATAGGTGACGTTGCCGATAATTGGTACAAAATCGAAACCGATAACCTTTCGGGCTATTGCTCGGCAGATTATATTCAAATAACAGGCAAGCTTTTGGCGGAAATCCCCAAGCCCGAAACCGATTTTACCTTGGTTAACGATAGCTTGGACCTTACCGACGGCATTCTAACCGGCGTATATGCCAAAACCAAGTGTTCCGATTTTGTAACAAACTTCACAGGTAATTTCCGCGTTGTAAATAAAGACGGTAAGGAAATTAAGGAAAACGAATTTATCTCCACCGGTGCAAGAATAATCGCCACCGTTAACGGAACCGAAAGAACCGTAGCCGCCATTGTGGTAAAGGGCGACGTAAACGGTAACGGCGAAATCGATGCCCGCGATTATATGCTTGTAAAGCGCGCATTCTTTAACACCTACGATCTTGAAGGCGTTTATCTTTCCGCCGCCCAAATAAGCGGTAAGGATTACCTAAACGTGCGCGATTATATTCTGCTTAAGCGCGCTTACTTCAACACCTATTCAATTCCCTAAAGATAAAAAGGCTTCGTTTGAAGCCTTTTTTGCTTTTTATACCCCAAAAATAGAACAAAATATAAAAATAATATTGACTTTTGGGGCGAAAAAAGTTAAACTGTAATAGCAAAGAAATAATGCAAAAAGGAGATTATTAAAATGCCTCTCGTATCTACAAAAGAAATGTTTGAAAAAGCCTATAAAGGCGGCTATGCTATCGGTGCGTTTAACGTAAACAACATGGAAATTATCCAGGGTATCACCGAAGCAGCAAAGGAAGAAAACGCACCCCTTATTCTTCAGGTATCTTCCGGCGCAAGAAAATATGCTAACCACACCTACCTTGTAAAGCTTGTTGAAGCTGCTATTCAGGAAACCGGTCTTCCTATCGCACTTCACCTTGACCACGGCGACACCTTCGAACTTTGTAAGTCCTGCATCGACGGCGGCTTCACCTCCGTTATGATCGACGGTTCTCACCACAGCTTCGAAGACAACATCGCTCTTACCCGTCAGGTAGTAGAATATGCACACGCTCACGGCGTTACTGTTGAAGGCGAACTTGGCAGACTTGCAGGTATCGAAGATGCAGTTAACGTTTCCGAAAAGGACGCTTCCTACACCGATCCCGATCAGGTACAGGAATTCGTAGAAAAGACCGGCGTAGACTCTTTGGCTATCGCTATCGGTACTTCTCACGGTGCATACAAGTTCAAGCCCGGTCAGAAGCCCCAGCTTCGCTTCGACATTTTGGAAGAAGTTGAAAAGCGTCTTCCCGGCTTCCCCATCGTTCTTCACGGTGCATCCTCTGTAATTCCCAAGTACGTTGATATCATCAACGCTAACGGCGGTAGAATGCCCGATGCTATCGGTATTCCCGAAGATATGCTTCGTAAGGCTGCTTCCATGGCTGTATGTAAGATCAACATCGACTCTGACCTTCGTCTTGCTATGACTGCTGCTATCCGCGAACACTTCAATCAGGCTCCCGATCACTTCGACCCCAGACAGTACCTCAGCCCCGCTCGTGCTAACATTAAGGAACTTGTTAAACACAAGCTCGTTAACGTTCTCGGCTGCAACGGCAAGGCATAAATCATTTAAAACTTTCACCTGCGGAAAGGTTGCTTTCCGCAGGTGTCTTTATAAAAGAGGTTTCTATGCTTAATTTCGCAAAAAAGGCAATATTGCTAACACTTGTCGCATTTTTGGCGGTGTCTTTTTTTGCCTGCGGTAACGGCGGCGAGCCTGCAGAACAAAGCCAACCCGATATAAATTCTAACGCTTCCTCTGTGCCCGAAAGCTCGGATATAGAGCAACCCTTAGAACTTCCCGACGTTTCTTATTCTTATAGCGAGCCAAGCTATACATATAACGATAATTTCCTGCCCGAGGTTCCCTTTGCGGGCATATATAACGCAAGAAGCTTAAAGGGCTATTGCACCCAATCCCCCAACGAAAAATTGTATCCCGCAAGCCTTACCAAAATGGTAACCGCCCTTACTGCCCTTAAATATTGCAGTGCCGATGCCGTTTTTAAGGTAGGAACCGAGCTTAATTTGGTTAACGAGGGCTCAAGCATAATGTGGCTGGGGCAGGGTATGCGTCTTTCCTTAGAACAGCTTATTTACGGCTTAATGCTACCTTCGGGTAACGATGCGGCTTATACCATCGCCGTTAACGTTGCAAGAAGTATTCAAGGTAACGAACAGCTTTCCGATAAAGATGCGGTTGCGGCTTTTGCCCAGCTTATGAACGATTTTTGTAACGAAATCGGCGCCGCAGACAGCCATTTCGTTAACCCCGACGGTTGGGATAACGAAAACCACTACACCACCGTAAAGGATATTGCGTTAATCTATTCCTTGGGGCTAAAGAACCCTATCACCTCAACGGCGATGGCAACCAAGCAAATAAGCTTTAAGACAGAATCGGGCCATAAATTTAACCTAACCAATTCTAATTTATTCCTTAACGAGGAAAGCAGATTCTTCCGTCAGGATATTGTGGGCGGTAAAACCGGCACCACCAACCTTGCGGGGGCTTGCCTTGTTACGGTGCTAAGCATCGAAAACGATAATTATATACTTATCACCGCCAAATGCGCCGATAATTCGTCCCGTTACGTGCATACAAGCACGCTTATAGAAATGGCATACCGCTATCATTACGCCGAAGAAATTTATAACCCTGCTACCCAAGCAGGCAAATAAAAAATCCACTTCAATGGAAGTGGATTTTTGTTTTATTTATTTAATTCTTCTATCAAATAAGGAATAGCGGTTTCGAACTTAACGCCGTATTTGTGGCTTTCGTCGCCAATGGTGTTTTCTATACAGCGCAAGGTGTAGTTTGCGGCGATGCTTGCTGCATCAAAGCTGCTTTTGCCCCTAAGCAATGCACCGCAAAAAGCACTTGCATAAACGTCGCCGGTGCCGTGGCTGCCCACGGGAATTTTTTTGTGGCTGTAATATTCAACACCCTTGCTTGTTTTAACAATAACACCGGTGGTTTCTTTGTTAAAGGAAACACCCGTAAGTATAATATCCTTCATTCCTGCATTTTCCAATGCGGCAAGAATGGTATCGATATATTCTCTGTCGTAGCTTTCTTTATATTCAACACCTGTCATAAAGCAAGCCTCGGTAATGTTGGGCAACACAATATCGGCTTCCTTACAAAGGGTTGCCATAGCGTTGGCATATTCTTGGTCGAAGCCGTAATAAAGGTTACCGTTGTCTGCCATTGCAGGGTCAACAACCTTTATACCGCCCTTGCGTGTATGGTTCTTAAAAAGGTCCTTAACCATATCGATCTGCTTTAAACTGCCAAGATAACCTGTGTATATGGCATCAAAATCGATACCTTCCTTCTGCCAATGGGCAGAAATAGCAGGGATATCGTCAGAAAGGTCGCGGAAGGTAAAGCCGCTGAACCCGCCGGTGTGGGTAGAAAGCACAGCCGAAGGGATAATTACGGTTTCTGCGCCGCAAGCAGAAAGTATGGGCAATGCAACGGTAAGCGAGCATTGACCAAAGCAGGAAATGTCTTGTACTGTTAAAATTCTTTTGTAATCCATAATAATTAATCTTCCTTGTTAAATATTCCCGTAGATAAATAGCGGGTACCGCTGTCGGGCAATATAACAACTATATTTTTGTTTTTGTTTTCTTTTCTTTTTGCAATTTCGGTTGCCGCAACAATCGCCGCCCCCGAAGAAATCCCCGCAAAAACGCCCTCTGTTTTAAAAAGCGTTCTGCAGGCATCAAAAGCGTCCTCATCATCTACGCCTATAATTTCGTCTATAATACTTATATCAAGTATTTTGGGCACAAAGTTCGCCCCAATACCCTGCAAACCGTGGGTGTTAGCCTTTCCCCCCGATAAAACCGGTGATTTTTTGGGCTCTACCGCAACGATTTTTATATCGGGGTTAATTTCCTTTAGGTATCTTCCTATGCCCGTAATAGTGCCGCCGGTGCCCACACCTGCTACAAGAATATCTATATTCCCGTTAAGGGCCTTGCAAATTTCGGGCGCGGTGGTTTTGTAATGTGCATTAACGTTGGCAGGGTTGTTAAATTGGTCGGGGATATAACTGCCCTCGGTTTCGTTGTGCAATCGTTCCGCCTCGGCAATGGCACCGCTCATACCAAGGGCACCGTCGGTAAGCACAACCTCTGCACCGTAAGCTTCTATAAGCTGAATACGCTCTGCCGACATAGTGTTCGGCATAACTATAATAACCCTATATCCCAAGGGAACGCCCACCGCCGCCAAGCCAATGCCCGTGTTGCCGCTGGTTGCTTCTATAATAGTGCCGCCCTCATTAAGCAGATTTTTGCGCTTGGCATCCTCTATCATTTCAAGAGCAACGCGGTCCTTTATAGAACCGTAAGGGTTCATACCCTCTATTTTGGCAAAAATATGCGCTTTTGTATCGGTAATATTTACCAATTCAACCAACGGGGTTTCGCCTATAAGCTTTCTCGAAAAATCTCTCATAAAAACCTTCTTTTATAAAAGGTGAATATGGTTTTCCTTGCAGATTTCCATATCCTTTTCTTCCCAACGTGAAGATTGCACCTCGCCTATGTGGGCTTTGCGAAGGAAGAACATACACATTCTCGATTGACCTATACCGCCGCCCATTGTAAGAGGAAGCTCGTCGTTTAACAAAGCCTTGTGGAAGGGAAGTGATGCTCTGTCCTCGCAACCGGAAAGCTCCAACTGGGCTTTAAGTGTTTCCGCATCAACGCGAATACCCATGCTGGAAAGCTCTAATGCAATATCCAAAACGGGGTAATAAACAATAATATCGCCGTTTAAGGACCAATCGTCATAGTCGGGCGCTCTACCGTCGTGCTTGTTGCCCGATTTCAGCTTACCGCCGATCTGCATAAGGAACACCGCGCCGTACTTTTTAACGGCGGCATATTCCCGTTCCTTGGGGGTAAGGTCGGGGTATTCGTCCTCAAGCTCCTGCGAGGTAATAAAGGTTATCTTTTCGGGAAGTAATCTTCCCAAGAAGGGGTAATCGTAAGCAATATAAATTTCGGTATGAAGAAGCGAGGTGTAAATCTGCTTCACCGCGCGCTTTAAAACGTCAAAGCGACGTTGTTCGGCGGTAATAACCTTTTCCCAGTCCCATTGGTCAACAAAAACCGAGTGGATGTTATCGGTATCCTCGTCGCGGCGGATAGCGTTCATATCGGTATAAAGGCCTTCGCCGGGCAAAAATCCGTATTGCTTAAGTGCAACACGCTTCCATTTTGCCAAGGATTGAACAATCTCGTTATTTCCCGCCATACCTTTAATATCAAAGGCAACGGGGCGTTCAACACCGTTAAGGTTATCGTTAAGACCGCTTTCCTTATCTACAAACAAAGGGGCGGAAACACGGGTAAGGTTAAGCTGAATAGCCAAATCTCTTTCGAAAAAGTCCTTAACCTTCTTAATGGCAACCTCGGTCTGACGAATGTCTAATGCGGGTTCATATCCCTTAGGTACGTATACTGACATAATCTAATCCTTCTGTTCTTCTGTTTTCTTATTTTCGCTTTTGCCCTGAAGCTTTTTAATAATCTTACCGTAGCAAAGCAATCCTATTAAGGCAACGGCGCCTGTGATAGCAAACACAATAACCGCCCCCCACATATTATCGTTTACAATAAGCTCGCCCCCTGCGGTAGAGCTAACCACCGACGGTATACGGGCAACCGTCTGAATAACCACAAAATCCAAGGTTCTTATTTTGGTAAGCCCAAAAAAGAATATTAACGGGTCCTTGGGTGTGCCGGGGATAATATAAAGCAAAAATATAAGCCCCGTAAGCTTGCGCTGGTTGTTAATAAACCTAAATTCGTTAATTTTATCTACCGAAACAAAAAGCTCTACAACCCTTATGCCAAACTTCTTAACAAACAGCATAATAATTGCGGCAGCCAAGGCACTGCCCAAAAGGCAAATAACCGCGCCCCAAAACCAACCGAAGCACAGCCCCATGCCAACCTCTATAACCTCGCCGGGTATAGGCGAAACCACAACCTGAAGCATCTGTATGCCAAAGGCAACAATAACGCCCCAGCTGCCATAGCCTTCTATGGTTTCCTTAAAGCTTATTGCAAGCTGGTTAATGCTAAACCCGCCGCCGCTAAGGTTAAGTGCTTTTATTACTACAAAGGTAAACCAAATTATTAAGCCCAAAACCGCCAAAACCGAAATTATTGCAAGAATTCTTTTCCGTTTAAGCAATTTCTTGGCGCTTTCGTCCATTAAATTAACTGCTTTGTTTTCTTTCATTATCTGCCTTTATAAAACAATAATCCATTAAAAGAGTATACTATTTATCCCCGCTGTTGTCAATAAAAAGCCGCCAAAAACCAAGGCTTTTTTCTAAAAATTCACATTTTTGCGGAATATTTTTCAAAAAGCATATCCCGCGTTTCCTTGTTTGGCAATCCCGTTGGGTCTAACCCTTGCTCGGTTTGCCATTTTGCCAAGGCTTTGCGGCTTTTTAACCCAAACAAAGGCCCCGCCCCAACGTTTATTCCGTTTTCCCGCATAAGCTCCTTAAGGCTCCATATCTTCGGTTCGGGTATTGTTTTAACGGCTGCTGCGGTTGCGGCTTGCGCCCTTATGGGCAAGCACCCCTTTTCTATGGCGGAAGATATATAGTTAATAAGCAACCAAGTGCTTTCGTTTACGGTTCTTGTTTCGGTCAGCCCAAAAATACGCTGCAGCCGCCCTACGCTTTCGGCGGTAATGCTGCCGTATCTTCCGTCGGCTTCCACCGCCGAAACGTACGGTATGGCTTGGTTAATGCGGTTTATCCCGTTCTGAACGTAAACCACGTTTTCCCCCATACTGCCTACCGATAACACTGTGTTGGGGTAATCCAAAGCACCATTGAATTCGCCCATTGCAAAAATGCATTGCCGCTGTACGGCGGTTAAAATACGGTTTATTTGCTCCCAAACGGCTTGGTCGGCTATTCCGTTTTGGGGCAGCCCAAAAATTAAATTAAAGGCGTTTACAGCCCCTGCGGTGGCGTTCCCAAACACACCGTCCTCTGCAATCTGCGGTATCGTAACAAAAATGCTGTTAATAATGTTAAGCGCCTGCTGTAAATACTTAACGTATTCGCCCTTTGCTCCTTGGCTAACGGGTGCGTTGGGGTAGGGAACGGGGGTTAACCCGTTGTTGGGCTCCTCTACGTTATCCTGCGTGCCGTTATAAACCGAAACAAGCCTGCTCCAAACGGCTTCGTCAACAATCCCCGTGGGCTCAAGCCCATAAGCCCGCTGAAAGCTTATAACCGCATCGCGGGTGTCGGCGCCGAAAATCCCATCCAAAACGGGGGCTTGCACCATAGGATTAAAACGCGAAATCCGCTGTAAATAGAACTGAACCTCCTGCACCTCCGACCCGCGCGATCCGTTTTTTATGGGCTCGCCGGGGTAAAGCTGTTGGTTATATATAGCCCGCTGACCTTCGCTCGTAAGCTCCGCCAACCGCTTTACCGACCCATATATCTGCGATGCTCGGTACCAGGTCGCCCTGTCGGTAACACCGGTAATCGGCAAAATAAAAAGCCGCTGAAATTCTCTTACCGTGTTAACCGTGCCTTCGTCATAAACGCCGTTAACGGTTATAAGCGGCAGTTGGGGAAAATTAACGGCAATGCGGTTTAATTGCTCCTGCAAAATACGCACGTCGTCGCCCTTTGCCCCCTGCGATAAGGGCGTTCCGGGGTAGGATTCCTCGGGTGTGCGTATATCGTCGGTTTCGTTAATGTTTATATCGCCGTAATAAAAACCAAGAATATCCTCGCTTGTCTGCCCATCCTCTGCCAACGCCACCGTGCCCCATTGGGAAAGCCCCGCGCAGGTGGTTGTAGTACCGTCGCAATAGGATGCAAACAACGGCTCTATACGGTTGGGACGGCTTAAATAACGGTTAAAAATCTCGTCAACAATAACGCCTATTTCATCAAAAATATTTCTGCCGTAAACAAAGGCTTGGTCATAAGCGGTGTTATTTGTAATATCAAAATTATATCCGCGGCTTCGGTACCATTCGGTATAAATTCGGTTAAGTGTAAGGGATATTTGCGCCAGAATATTCGCCCTAAGCGATTCCTCGGGCCAGGTGGGGTAAATTTCGCTGCTTGCCACGTTTTTTATATAATCTGCAAAGGCAACCGTAACGTTTTGGGCAGAATTATCGTCGGGGGCGCCCAAATGCACCGTAACCGTTTCGGGTATATAAACCCCTTCGGCTATATTAACGGCAGGTATGGCGGCAGAGGGAAGGTCTTGGGGTTCTGCTTGGGGCAATGCAGACCGCAATATATGCTCGGGTATGGCAATAAGAATAATTTCCTCGCTGTCGGGGTCGGTTTCCCCTTGGGGCAAAGGAATAAGGTCTATGGGCAGGCTGGCGGTAGTGCCGTCAAACACCTGCACCCCCGTAATCCGCATTCGGTAATTCCCCTCGGCGCGTACGTCTATATTAAATAACGAATAAGGCAACGGCGTGCTCTCGCCGCTGTTAAGCGATATAGATTTAGGCGGCGCTTCCAAAACCGCAGTGCGGGTTATACCGCTGTTAACGGCGGTAATAAAATCATAAAAAACCGTTTCGCCCCGCTGGTTTGTAACGGTTATCGACCCGTTATTAATAGGCAAGGCGTTGTCGGCGGTACGTAAAACAAAAACAATTTTTCCCGTTGGCATATAATCACCCTTATATGAAGTCTTGTTACAGTATATGTGGGCAAAATAAAAAAGACGCAATTTATGCGTCTTTTATATCCCAAGCTGTTTAAACATATCTTTAAGCTCGGCGCTGTTAAATATACCGTCCATTTCGGCTTTTGCGGTTTTGCGCTTGGCTTTGCCAAAAAGGTTAAACCACCTGCGTACCTGATAAAAGGGCAACAGTATAGGGTGCTTTTCTAACCTTGGATATTGGGCGGCAAGCTCCTTTTTGGGCTTAAATATACGGCGGAAGAAATATTTTCCCCTTCCTGTTTTTTGCCCCTGCGCCTTGCCAAGGTTTTTATCGTTGCCGTAAACGCCGCCGCTAAAAATATAGCTTTCCATTTGCTTTGTAAGCTCGGTATGGGTTCCCTCGCCGAACCAAACACCGCAAAGAGCGGTAAAACCGTTATAAAACGCTTCCAACCCAGCTTCTTTAATAAGCAGATAAAAGGCGTTTTTATCGTAATTAAGGGTGTTTTCCATAATAATATGGTCTACAAATGGCTTTACCCCGCAACCGCCGCAGGTAAAGTGATAATAAGCGTGGGCAAGGTTATAAAACACCAAAAATTCATCGCTCATACGCAATTCGCTTTCAAAAGGAATTGCGCTTTCCCAAGCCTTTTCCAAAACACCGTTACAGGCGTCGTTGCCAACCTCAAGCCTAAACTGAAGCTCTATATGCGTACCGTTTTTTGCATAAAAATGGTAATCGTTAAGGCTTTTTTCCTTATATTCATACCCCGTATCCGATAAAATACCAAACGCCCTTTCGGCATCGGCGGGTTTAACCAAAATATCTATATCGCTGGATGTGCGCATAAACCCTTCGGGGTAAAAATCCTTTATTATTCCGCCCTTTAAAACCATAAATTCCACGGAATTTCGGCAAAGCAGGTCGCAAATTTCCTGCTGTGCAAAATCAAGCTGTTCCCGACGGTATATTGCCAAAAGCTTTTCCTTTTCGAAATATGGCTTTATAGGGTTACCTGCAACATTTTCGGCGGCAACGGCGGCAATATGGCAAAAATCTTGCCCCTTGGCGGTAACAAAAAGCTCTTTAAGCATATCTGCGCCAATATGGGCAGGGAATATATCGCGGTTGAATATAACCTTGTTGATTGCAGAAATAAGCAATTCCTTGCCGTTCATTATACCGCCTCCTTTGCAGATAATTTTCTTTATTATACCACCAAAAAGCCGTTGTTTCAATAAAAACCGCAAAATTTGTGCCCACTGTTGCAAAACCCAACAAAAAATGTTATAATAGAAAAAACCAAAAAGGCGGTACGAAGGTATGGCAAAAGGCAAAAATTTATCTGCAGGCAGAATTTTATATTCGATTATGTTCCTTGCGTTGGCGGTGTTGTTGCCGTTGGTAGAGGGTCAAATAGGCTTTTCTTTGGGCTTTATGGGGCTTTTTACCTTGCTGTGCGGCTTTATGTGCGGCGCTACCTGGGGTATGATAGTTGGCGCCTTAACCCCGTTTTTGCACTCTATGGTTTTTGCGGGCAAAATCTTTTTTGCCTCTGACCTTGTTTTGGCAATATCCCTTGCCGCAGGCGCATTCGTTGGCGGCTTGCTTTTTAAAAAGCTGGATAAAAATATGCTTTTCTATTTCGTTGCGGTTATCGCCGCGGTTATCTGCTCGGCACTTGCCGAGGGTGCGGTAACAATCATTTTTGTGTTCCTAAATTGGCTTTCCGGCACGGTAAGCATAAACATATTTTTAAACTGCCTTACTGCAGATTTTTACGTAAAGCTTATCCACGTTATAGCCGTTCCCCTTATCGTAAGCGTATTCCGCAAGAACAGATTAATTCTTAACTAAAAATAAAAAAGTCGGGTTAAAGGTCGTACTCCTAAGGACAGTTTTTATAAACTAATTATACCCGTGATGCCGAAACATCACGGGTATCTTTTATATTCCTTTACTATTGACTCAAATTATGCTACAATATGACTAACCGATAAATAAGAATTTGACGAGGTGATTCATATGACCGAATACGAAAAAATGCACGCAGGTATGATATACGACTGCTTAACGGAAGAATTGGGTACAGTTCAAAAGC
>JAFYOG010000145.1 GCA_017560285.1 Clostridia bacterium | reverse complement strand
TTATTAAAAGAAATTGCCCTTATGGATTCTATCCCCACGGGGGCTTATAACATTCGCAAAAACGGCGGTTCTGCAGGCAGATTTTCCACCGAAAACGTGCATATAGAGAACAAGACCGACAAGGCGGGCATTGATATTAATATTAAAAGCGGCACCAAGGGCGAAACCGTGCATATTCCCGTTATTATTACCGAAAGCGGCCATACCGAAACCGTTTATAACGATTTCTTTATAGGTGACGATTGCGACGTTACCATTATGGCAGGCTGCGGTATACACAACTGCGGCGACAGCGAATCCCGCCACGACGGCGTTCATACCTTTTATATAGGCAAAAACTCTACCGTTAAATATGCAGAACGCCATTACGGCGAGGGCGACGGCAAGGGCGGCAAGATTATGAACCCCGAAACCGTGGTTTACGTGGGCGAGGGCTCTACCATACAAATGGATACGGTGCAAATAAAGGGTATTGATTCCACCGCAAGAAAGACAAGCATTTACGTTAAAAAGGACGGCAACGCGATTATTAACGAAAAACTGCTTACCCACGGCGACCAATATGCGGAATCGGATATGGATTTGGTTTTGGAAGGCGAAAATTCCAACGGCAGAATTATATCCCGTTCGGTAGCGCAGGATAACAGCAAGCAGGTGTTCCGCCCCCGCGTGGTGGGCAAGGCGAACTGCTTTGGCCATATCCGTTGCGATTCTATTTTAATGAACGATGCCACCATAAGCTCGGTTCCCGCTTTGGATGCAGAGCATACCGATGCCCAGCTTATACACGAAGCCGCCATAGGCAAAATTGCAGGCGACCAGCTTATAAAGCTTATGACATTGGGTCTTACCGAGGAAGAAGCCGAGGAAAAAATCCTCGAAGGCTTCCTTGGAGAATAATTAAACATCAAAAAAGGACAGCGAAAGCTGTCCTTTTGTTATTTGTTAAGGTTATTGCGGTTCATATAACAAATAATCACCATAGTTATTACGATATAAGGTCTCCGTTTCGGTTACGCCGTTGGGATATGTTATTGTAACGGTATCACCATCGGAAGTCCATTCAAAATAGGTGTCGATTTCTAACCTTTGTACACCGCCATCTTCGGACAGCGTTAAAGTTATAGTTGATAATGCTTCTAAGCTATTATTAGGGTTGTAATATATAATATAATTTTCATAGGTGCTTAAATACTCACCGTCATATTCTGCTTTTTTGTGCGTTATTTCGCAGATTGTACCGGAAATATCGATAGTACCGGTTGAATATTTTTCATCGGGGCTTACATAGTCGAAAACAGGCTCGTTATAATTAACGTTTATCCATTCTTCGTTATGCCAAATCTCGGCAACACCGTTACCGAAAGATTTTACCGAAATTCCGAAAGTTGCATAACCCGTTCCGTATTTATCCCCTATTCCGTAAAATTCGTATATATCATAAGCAGTACCATTTGGGCTGACCTTGCCACCCGTAAAGGACGGTTTTGTGCCTTCAAAATAATGTCTTGCTAATGTTACTGTAGAAATAACATTTTCAGTTTCATCGATCACTACAGTTTTTTGTACAGTTTTCCCGTTTGGATATATAATATCGCATTTATAATCGGTATAATAATCGTATTCACAGCTAATATATACCCTTCCGCATAAAATCCATTCGGCTTCAGCAACATACGGTGCAGTTATGTCTTTTTCGTAAATAGTAATAGTTACACGATTTGTTTCTTCACCATTTACCATTTCTTTCCACGCAAAGCTTCCGTTTTCCTTGGAAAACTTCATTTCACCCAAGACATCGTCTTTTATAGTAAACTCCAAAACACTATTGTTTTCGGTTTCGCTATACAAAACATTGGTATAATTTATCGTTTGCGTTGTGTTTGCACCATTCAGAAATTCAACCAACGCCACGCCGTTTTCATTGGTTTTTACAATAAACGGCAAGCTTGCCCCAACCTCGCGTTGCCTTTCAAATATATATAACGCCTGATTATCATAAACGTATACACCGTTGGAAGCCTTATTTTTATCTTCGCCCTCCCATAGCGTATTAGTTATATCTTCCGGGTTCGCAATAATGTCGCTCGAATTTTCATTAGGCACAGAATTTTCTGCAGGTTCGGAAGATTCGTTGGAAATATTTGGTTCGCTTGTTTGGTCGGGGGTAGAACCGATTTGTGTTCCCGAGCAGGCAGAAAGTATGCAGGTTAATAAAAGTATTAAGGTTGTTAGTAATGTTATTAGTTTTTTCATAATGCAGTTTCCTTTCTAACTGATACCATCATTGTCGTTGTCGACACCAAAATCATATTCCATATCAAGTTCATCAAACATAATAAACGGATCTACTGTGTTTGACAATGTTGTAATACTTGAAATACTATTTGTATCGGTAATTATTGAAATATGCAAATGCGTATCTATAAATGTGTTTTCTCCGGTATTTCCGCTTTTGCCTAAAATAGTTTCACCTGCAATTACGGGATCATTAACAGAAACCACAACATCACTCATATGCATATATACTACATATAAAGGATCTGATTGTCCGCTAAGTCCGTAGGCATAATAATCATCTGCTCTAACTACAACATTTTTGCCGCGGCTGTTGCTCATTGATTCGTCTACATATACCACAGTTCCATCCCATATGCTGTATACATCGGCAAAATAAATCACTTCTATATCTAATCCATAATGCACACCTGCATTGCGAAAACCGTAACCCGATGTTATATCATTAATCGAATTATTCTGGGCGTTAGTGGCACTGCTACTTGTCTTTAACGGATAACATTGCCCAGTCATCATGCGGTAATACTCTCGTTCTACATATGCGTTATAATCTGGTTCAATAACCCATTTTTGATGATTATCCGAAGTATATGTTTCCAACGTTACACTAATATTATCAGGAGCCTCGTTATTTGTGATTGTTCCTGCAGTTAAAACTTTTTCAGCGCCGGTACCCATTGTACTTTTTCGAGATATTTTGTATTGACCGGTCGTAACTTGAGTTATCATAAACACATTGTCGGATTCATCATCTTTATGATCTAGAATTATCTTATCTTGTTTGGTAGTATCTATGCTTACCTCCCTATGAAGTCCGTTTTGACTACATAAGGCCTTCATTACATATTCATTTGTTTCGGAAGTATAGTCTAATATGAACTGCTTGCTATAATTTGATTTCCAAACATCAACATCATTGCCCGACACCTGCAAAGGTTCAGCATAAATATCGGTACCTTTATAATCCAAACCATTTTTTACACTAATGTAATAATCACTTTCCGCAATATTACGAATTTTATATATCATCGGCACGTTGCTGTAAAAATGCATCGTTTCCACCACTGCACACGGAATAAGGCTGGTGTTAGTGTTTTCGGATGAATATATTGCAATACCTTTACTTTCATCTGCTAATTTAAGAACAAAGCCGAAATTTGATGCGTAGCGAGGGTTTGAACTTTTCCATTCCAAATATGCATAAGTCAAATCTATATTAAGCCACGAAGTATTATTATATACTGTACGGCTTATTAGGTCCGCACCGTAATTCCAAGAGCTATTGTTATATCTAAGTGTTTCGGGCCAATTGCTATTTGAAAACCTCGCCTCTATCGTTAACGGTTCGGCTTCGTCATTAAGAGGCGTAGCCACCTTGGCAGAATAATATACCCCCGTTATCGTTTTATTGGTATAATACGAATTAATGTTAGTATTTGTAAACAATGTTTTAAATCTAGCAAAAGTTCTGCCTACACCACGCGAAAGCGTAGAATCTGCTGCTGTAGAATCACCTATAACAAGGAATGGTTCAATCGCATGCGTAGACGTATCTTCGGTGTATATGGTAACATCCTGAGTAGCTGTATTTGAACCTGGATCTACACTCATCGCCGGATCGACATACACGGGGTAAACGGTATCGGGGTTGGTAAGGATTTCGGTTGCATCTATAACCACAACGTATATGTCGTTGGGTTTTATCTCTTCTATGGTGTATTCACCGGTATAGTAGGTATTTATGCTGTCCCACATTACAAGGTCGCCAAGCTTGCCTACCACTGTTTTGGTTGCAGGGTCGGTAAGCTCTGCAGTGCCCTCGTTTAACGCAAGGGTAAGACCGTTTGTGGTGATCATAAACGCAAATTCGGTTTGGCCGGTATATTCCTCTACGGTTATAATCTCTTTAAAGCCTGTAAACTGTTGGATATATTCCACCGCGGTATTGGCACCGAATACGTTATTATACTTAACCGCATCGGGCGTGGTGCGTTTATCCTCGGTTACCAAGGTTGCAAAAGAGGTAGTTGACATTTCGTTAGAGGAAATATCGGGCATCGGAACCATATTTACGGTATAATCCTTATAATTTACGGTTATTCCCGAAGAAATTTCCGTAGGATAGAACACCTGAATATCGTTATATGGGTTGGTATAGCCGCCTATTACCGATTGCAGCTTATTACTTTTATCGCGGGTTTTGCCGTCTTTATCTATATACTTTATATCCTCGCCGAAGATATAAACGCTTTGGGCGCCGTTGCCGTTATCGAAAACCACGCTGTTAAGGTCGGTTTCTTCGGCATATAAACGGCTTATATGTCCTTTGCCTGCTATGGCATCCGCATCAAGTGTTTCGGGCAGGCTGGCAAGAAGTTCTGCGCTTATTTCGGGGGTTTCGGGCAGGGTTGCCTGCGGATTTACCGCAAAAACCGAAAGGGGGACCAAAGATAAGCACACTGCTATTGTAAGTATTATTGAAACGATTTTGTACTTTGATAACTTTTTCATTTTTTCTTCTCCTTTTTTATAAATGTTAAAATCCCTTATGCGTTATAAAAAACGCATAAGTCTGCCTTGGTGTGGCGGCTTATGCGTTAGAGAAGTTTTTTGTTTTTATATTCGGCTTTTTATATTCGGCTAAAAAGCCGCAGCTTCCCAAGGCGCAAAACCGCCGTAATTACACACGATTTCGTTTTCCATTGGGAACACCTCTTTCTGTTTTTAGATATAGGTACTCTACAATTTTAATTTAGCATATTTTTGCCCTAGTTGTCAACAACAATTTACCGTGATTTTGCGTATTCCCTTATCTTCTCTATTGCGCTTTTTTCCAAACGGGAAACGTAGCTGCGGGATATGCCAAGCATTTTTGCAACGTCACGTTGGGCAAAGTGCTTTCCGCTTTTGTTAAGACCGTAGCGAAGCATCATTATTTTACGTTCCCTCTCGGTAAGTGCGTTTTTTACGGCGGCGTTTATTTTTTCTAACTTTATCTTGCGGTCGATAGAATCTACAATATCGTCGGGGGCGGCGATTATTTCTAAATAAGTAAGGGGGTTGCCGTCTTTATCTACGTCCACGGGGTCGTTTATAGAGGTTACGTTTGCGTGCTTCTTTTGGGAACGGAAGTACATTAAAATCTCGTTTTGCAGGCATTTGCCTGCATAAGTGGCAAACCGCGCACCCTTTGAAATATCGAAGCTGTCGATAGCCTTTATAAGCCCTATCGTGCCCACCGAAACCAAATCCTCTTGGTCTTTGGCGGTAGTGTAATATTTTTTTACTATGTGGGAAACGAGCCGTAAATTGTGCTCGATAAGCTTGTTGCGCGCCGCCATATCCCCTGCCCTTGTACGGGTAAAAAGGCGGTATTCCTCCTCTTTGCTTAGGGGCGGCGGAAAGGAATTGGGTTCCCCCGTGCGAAGCAGCAAGCAAAAGCATTTTGATAGGATAGATAAAAGAAAGGTCAGCATAAAATCACCTACCACAACAATATGCTGAAAAAAGCAGATATATTCTGCGGGAATATTAACTATTTCACTTGAAATTAAGCCGCGCATATAATATAATAAGAGGTGATTAGATATGCATCTTGCAGGGATAATACTGTTATCGGTTTTGGCGGGCTTGGGCGTTGCCTTGGCTTTTAGGGATTTTATACGAAGGGCGGCGGCGAAAAAGGCAAGCTACGTTTGCATTTGCTTTAACGATAATACCGACCTGCCGCCGGATATGATAATTATTTGCCGCAACGATGCAGAGCAGGAAGAAATTATCCGCCGTATTGGGGATATGGATAACCGCAGGATATATATTAAGTATTTCTAAAAAGGGGGGCGGAGCTTTTGGCAGATTTGTATTTGGACGGCGTTGTTGAGGACGTTGTTTATTCCAACCCCGAAAACGGGTATACCGTTTGTGTTATAAACTGCGGAAACGAGCCCGTTACCCTTGTGGGAATAATGCCCTATATTGCCGAGGGCGAAACGGTTAGGGTTCAGGGGGAATGGCAGGTTCATTCTACCTTCGGCAGGCAGTTTAGGGTAGAATACTTTGAAAAAAAGCTTCCCACCACCGCCGCAGCCATTGTGCGGTATTTGGCATCAGGCGCCATAAAGGGTGTTGGCCCCGTTACCGCCGACAGAATTGTAGAACGCTTTGGCGAGGAAACCTTAGATATTATAGAAAACAATCCCCGTTGGCTTTGCGATATAAGGGGTATTTCCCCCAAGCGTGCCGACGAAATACATAAAAGCTATACCGAACAATTTGGTATGCGCAACGTTATGATGTTTTGCAACCAATATTTCGGCCCCGCTTTATCGGTAAAGATTTTTAAGGCTTACGGGTCTGCCGCCATAGATATTGTTAAAAGAACCCCCTACCGTCTTTGCGACGATATTTCGGGCATTGGGTTCGAAAAGGCAGATAAGGTGGCGATGTCCCTTGGGTTTTCGCAGGAAACCCCCGAGCGTATAGAGGCGGGCATTATACATATTCTTAACGTAGCAGCTATGAACGGCGGTCATTGCTATTTGCCGAAGGAAGAGCTTTTGGACAGCGCAACGGCGGTTTTGGGCGTGCGGAGAGAAAACGTTGCCGCCGCGGCAGAACGGTTGGTTACGTTAGAAAAGCTAAAGCGGTTTACCGCCGAGGACGAATGCTTTGCACTTTCCGAGCTGTATAACGCCGAGGTTTATATTGCCGCAAAATTACGGGCATTGGCCGATTTTAAGTTCCCGTTTACCCTGCAAGGGTTAGAGGAACAGATTGCAAGCTTAGAATCGCTTTATAACATTGAATACGCCCCCGAGCAAAAGCAAGCCATAAGCCACGCCCTTACCGGCGGTGTTACGGTTATTACCGGCGGACCCGGCACGGGTAAGACCACGGTTATAAAGGCTATTTTGGAAATTTGCAATATTTTAAAATTTTCCTGCGTGCTCGCGGCGCCTACGGGCAGAGCGGCGCAAAGAATGTTTGAATCCTCGGGCAAGGAGGCAAAAACTATTCACCGCTTGCTTGAAGCATCGGTTACCGATATGGGCCACAGCTTTTGCAAGAACGAGGAAAACCCCATTGCCCAAAAGGTTATTATTATAGACGAGCTTTCGATGGTAGATACCGCCCTTATGTGCGCTTTGCTTAAGGCGGTAAAAACCGGCAGTTATCTTATTCTTATCGGCGACCCCGACCAGCTTCCGCCGGTGGGGGCGGGTAACTGTCTTAACGATATTATAAATTGCCAAAAGTTTAACGTTATTAAGCTTAACAAGATTTTTAGGCAGGCAGAGGAAAGCCTTATTGTTATGAACGCCCACGCCATTAACCGCGGGGAAATGCCCGTGCTTAACGCAAGGGACAAGGACTTTTTCTTTGTAGAAAAGCAATCTGCCAAGGAAATTGTAGATTTAATTATTGCTTTTGCGGCAGAACGGCTGCCAAAGCGGTATGGTTTGGACCCGTTAGAGGATATTCAGATTATTACCTGCACCAAAAAGGGCGTTTTGGGTACCAAAGAGCTTAACGAGGCGTTCCAGAACGTGCTTAACCCAAAATCACCCCGAAAAAGCGAAAAGAAATACGGAAACGTTATTTTTCGCCAAGGGGACAAGGTTATGCAGATAAAAAACAATTATGACCTTGTTTGGAAGCGTGGCGCCGAGGAAAGCACAGGCATTTTTAACGGCGACGTGGGCAGGATAACAGAAATTGACACCCGCGGCGAATGTATGACAATAGATTTCGACGGCAGGATAGCCGAATATGATTTTTCGTTATTAGAGGAACTGGAGCACGCTTATGCGGTTACCGCCCATAAAAGCCAGGGCAGCGAATACAAGGTGGTAATTATTCCATCCTTTGATGCCCCCTTCCCGTTAATGACCCGAAACCTGCTTTACACAGCGGTTACAAGGGCAAAGGAAATGGCGATTGTGGTGGGGGGATCGCGTTCGTTGGGGGTTATGGTTAAAAACAACCGCATTCCCATAAGACACACCGCGCTGAAGCTTTTGTTAGAGTTAGTATGAAAACCTCTTTGTTCGTTCCCGCAAAATGTATAATATGCAACGCATACGCGGCACCGTCGGAAATGCCCGTTTGCGAAGAATGCTTATATAAGCTGCAGGATTTGCTTAGTGAAAAATGCCCTCATTGCGGGAACACCGCAAGGGATTGCAGCTGTATTTCGGATATTCACACACCCTTTCTGTTTAGGCAGGATACGGCAAAAATGATGCTGTACCGCTTTAAATATTGGGGCGACAAACGCTATATGCGGTTTTTGGCAGAGCTTGGGATAAAGGCGGCGGGAATAAACACGGCCAAGTTCGACGGCGTTACCTACGTACCGCGGCTTCCCCGCAGAAAAAGGCGGTATGGGTTCGACCAATCAAAACAGCTTGCCAAGGCGATTTCGCAAATTTATTCCATACCCTTTGTTCCCACGTTAAAGCGCAAGGGCGGTTTAGAGCAAAAGCTGTTAAGCCGCGGAGCGCGAATTAAGAACGCAAAGGACAAATATAAGGTTATTTGCAACCCCGAAAAGAAATATAAAAACCTACTTTTGGTGGATGACGTAACCACCACCGGTGCCACCCTAAAGGTATGCGCTATGATCCTGCGGGAAAATTGCGCAAGCAGGGTTACGCTTTTTGCATTGGCAAAAACACCTACGTTACAGCCACCCTTTTAGAATTGGAGCTTTTTTATGGCTTTTAAGTTTTTTAGACCCGACGTTGCTTACAACGATATATATTTAATTACCCCCCACGTTCTGGCAGAAATGGGGGTTAAGGGCATTGTATTTGATATTGATAACACCATAGCCCCTTACGAAATTATTCGCCCCACCGACGCTATGAACAATTATTTTGCCACCCTTAAGCAGGCGGGAATTAAGCTGGCGTTTGTTTCTAATAACAAGGGCGACCGCGTTACAACCTTTAACGAAGGCTTGGGGCTGTTTTACGTTTGCAAGGCGGGCAAGCCCTCGCCCAAGGGGGTTTTAAAGTGTATTCAGCACTTTGGGCTTAAAAAAGAAGAGGTTATTGCCATAGGCGACCAGATATTTACCGATTGCCTTGCCGCCCACCGCGCGGGCATTAGGTTTGCCTTGGTAAAGCCTATTAAGGATAAAAAGACCTGGTTCTTCCGTATGAAGCGGTTTTTCGAGCGCCCCTTTGTTAAAAATCTAAAGTGGATAAGGCGCAAGAAAAAGAACCAAGAGCTTCACCCCGCAAAGGAAAAGAAGAGCAGGTTTAGGATAAGAAGAAAGAAAAAGGATAACGGTAAAGCGATATGAGCGCAAAGTTTGGACCGGGCGGTAATTCCGATGCTTTTAAGCTTGCAGGCGGCAAATCTACCCTGCAGGCACCGGGTTTTGTAAAAAGAATAGGGCTTGATGCCTATGAATACGAGGCGGGCAACGGATTATCTGCCAGCCCCGAAATGCTGGCGGCGGTAGGCTTAAAGGCTTACGAGCACGGGATAAAGATGTCCTTCCACACCCCTTATTTTATTTCACTTTCCTCGGTAGAAAAGGAAAAGCGTGATAAAAGCGTGGAATATATACGTCAGAGCGCAGAAGCATCTAAGCTTTTGAATGCAGATATAATGGTCGTGCATTGCGGGTCTTGCGCTAAAATAAGCCGCGAAACCGCCATGGAATACGCCACCGAAACCTTGGAAAATGCGGCGGCAATGCTTGAACAGGGCGGCTATAACACCCTGCTTGGCATAGAAACCATGGGCAAGGTAAACCAGCTTGGTACCTTGCAAGAGGTTTTAACCCTGTGTAAAATTTCCAAGCGCTTTGCCCCTGTGGTGGATTTTGGGCATATGAACGCAAGGGACAGAGGGGTTTTAAAAACCGTTGACGATTTTAAGCGTATTTTCGACGAGATTTCCACCGCCCTGGGCGCGGAATATGCCGAAAATTTGCATTGCCATTTTTCTAAAATAATGTATACCGAAATGGGCGAGAAAAAGCATCTTACCTTTGAGGACGAGGTCTACGGACCCGAATTTTCGCCTTTGGCAAAGGCTATTGTAGATTTGGGTATTTCGCCTACCATAATTTGCGAATCGGCGGGTACGCAATCCGACGACGCATTAACTATGAAGAGAATTTATGAAGAAGCTTTGGAGAAATAAAAAAATAAGAATAACCTGCATAGTAATAGCCGCGGTAATGCTGTTTTGCTTTTTGGTAAGCGGAATATGCAACATTATCGTAGCCGCATCTGCAAAGCCCTATGTTATAGATTTCGAGGAAGCCTGCAAGCTCTTGGACGTTGATTGCATTATCGTTTTGGGTGCGGGGCTGAAATCCGACGGCACCCTTTCGCAGGTTTTGCAGGACCGAGTAAATTTGGGAGCTAAGCTTTATTTCGGCGGGGCATCAAACCGTATTTTGGTCAGCGGCGACCATTCCAGACCCGATTATGACGAAGCCAACGCCATGAAGAACGACCTTATATCCCAAAACGTACCTGCCGATGCGGTTTTTACCGACCACGCGGGGTTTGATACCTACGATACCATGTACCGCGCGCGGGACGTGTTCTGCGCAAAAAAGGTTATTATTGTAACCCAAGGGTTCCACGTAGAACGGGCGGTATTTATAGCCCGCGCACTTGGGCTTGATGCCTATGGCGTTATGTGCGACAGCGAAAACAGATTTTTTGGATTTAAAACAGAAATTAGGGAATATCTTGCCCGTGTTAAATGTGCCTTTGATGCTTGGTTTAAGCCCAAGCCCACATATTTGGGCGAGGCGATTCCTATATGGGGAGAGGCATCCGACAGTAACGGATGAAAAAAGAACTATGATTTTTGACGAGCTTACAATTCACACCACCACCGCAGGAAGCGAAATAGTTTCGGGGGTTTTGTTTGGGGAAGGCATCAGCTGTTTTTCTATAGACGACCCGCAGGACCTTGCAGACCTGTTAGAGAACCAATACGTGCCCGTAGATTACGTAGAGGACGGTCTTTTGCGAACCGACGGCGACGTTTTGGTGCGCGTTTACCTTGCACAGAACGAGCAGGGTCAGATACAAAAAGAAGGCATCGTTGCAGGTATAGAAAAGCTTAAGGCAGAAAACGAGGATTGGATGGGTTCCTTGGAAATAGAATATTCCACCTCTGACGAAAAGGATTGGGAAAACAACTGGAAGCAATACTTCCATCCCCTGCCCATTGGCGAAAGGTTTTTGGTTGTGCCCTCTTGGGAAAAGGCAGAGGACGAAAACCGCGTGGTTATAGAGATTGACCCTGCATCTTCCTTTGGTACGGGCAGACACGAAACCACCTATTTGTGCTTAGAAGCGTTGGAAAAGCTTAATCCCCAAGATAAAAACATTTTGGATATGGGCTGCGGCAGCGGTATTTTGGGCATTGGCGCAGGTCTTTTGGGTGCAAAGCATATAGACGCGGTGGATATAGATATGGTTGCCACCCGCATTGCCGAGGAAAACGCAGAAAAGAATAACGTAGAAAAAATTACCGACGTTTATTGCGGCAACGTTTTAACCGACGGGGATTTTTGGAACAAATTTGCAAACAATAAGTACGAAATTATTCTTGCCAACATTGTTGCGGATATTATAAGCGATATGTTGCCTTTGTTTGATTCCTGCCTTACCGCAGAGGGCAGACTTGTTTGCTCGGGCATAATCTCGCCCAGAAAAGAATTTGTGCTTGAAGCATTGGCAAGAAACGGATTTGCAGTAGAAGAACTTAAAGAAAAGAACGATTGGGTTGCTATAATATGCAAAAAGAACTAATGGATATACAGCAGGAAATGCGCCGATTGGAAGAGATGCTGGCGTATCATTCCCGATTGTATTACGAGCTCGATTCCCCCACCATGCAGGACGAAGAATACGACGCGCTTTTTAGAAGGCTTACCGATTTGGAAAAGGCACACCCCGAGCTTGCATCGCCAAACTCGCCCACACAGCGGGTTGGCGGCAGAGTTTTAGATGCCTTTAACAAGGTGCGCCATACCGTTCCCATGGATTCATTCGGAGATATCTTCAGCGAGGAAGAAATCTACGATTTTGTAGATAAAATTAAAAAAGATTACCCCGAAGCGGATTTTATGGTGGAAAGAAAGTTCGATGGACTTTCGGTTTCGTTGGAATACGAAAACGGTATGCTTGTTCGCGCTTTAACCCGCGGCGACGGAATTTTTGGCGAGGACGTTACCGAAAACATAAAAACCATTAAATCGGTACCCATAAAGCTAAAGGGCGAAAATGGCAATTTGATTGTTAGGGGCGAGGTTTATATGCCCCGCAAGGTTTTTGCCAAGCTTAACGAAAAGCGCGAGGAAAACGGCGAAAAGACCTTTGCCAACCCAAGAAACGCGGCGGCAGGCTCTTTGCGGCAGTTAGACTCTAAAATTTGTGCAGAGCGCAAGCTTGAAATGTTTATTTTTAACCTGCAGCTGCACGAGGAAATGCCAAAAAGACATTCCGAATCTTTAGAATATTTAAAAGAAATAGGCTTTACGGTTTCGCCGGGCGGAATAAAATGCAAAACCGCCAAAGAGGTTGTAGAGGCGGTAAAGCAAATAGGCGATTTACGCCCCACCCTTGAATATGATACCGACGGTGCGGTTATAAAGGTAGACGAGCTTTCCCTGCGGGAACGGTTGGGAAGCACCGCCACGGCGCCCCGTTGGGCGGTGGCGTATAAATACCCTGCCGAGATTGCCGAAACCACACTTTTGGATATAGATATTCAGGTTGGCAGAACCGGTGTGCTTACCCCAAGGGCTTGCCTAAAATCGGTACAGCTTGCAGGGTCGGTGGTTTCCTATGCTACCTTGCACAATATAGATTATATTAGCGAAAAGGATATTCGCATTGGCGATACGGTTAAGCTTAGGAAGGCGGGGGACATTATACCCGAAATTATTTCGGTTGTGCCCGAAAAACGCCCCGAAGGCGCCGTTCCCTTTAAAATGCCCACCCACTGCCCCTCTTGCGGGGAGCAGGTATGGCGGGAAGAAGGCGAGGCGGCTACCCGTTGCCTTAACCCAAATTGCAAAAGCAGACTAAGCAGAAGTATTATACACTTCGTTTCCCGCGGGGCTATGAACATTGATAACCTTGGGGAAAGCGTTATAGAGCAGTTTATAGAAAACGGGCTTATAAACAGCGCGGCAGACCTTTATTATATTAAAAAAGAAGATATTGCAAGGCTTGACAGAATGGGCGAAAAGAGTGCCCAAAATATTGTTGATGCCATAGAAAAAAGCAAGACCGCAGGGTTAGAAAAGCTTCTTTTTGGCTTGGGCATTCGCCACATAGGCGAAAAAGCGGCACAAACTCTTGCAAAGAAGTTCGGCGATATTTACGCATTGGCAAGCGCCAACGAGGAAGAGCTGTTAAAGGTTGACGATATCGGCGCGGAAAGCGCAAAATCGGTGGTTAGGTTTTTTGCCGGCGAGCAGGTAACACAGCTTATAGAACGGCTTGTTGCCGCAGGGGTTAGCGTTGAAAGCGCCGAAAAGCCCCTTGGAAATGCATTAGAGGGCAAAACGGTGGTGGTTACAGGCACGTTGCCCACCCTAAAGCGTGCAGAAGCAGAGGCACTTATAAGATTGCACGGCGGTACGGCCTCGGGCTCGGTTTCTAAAAAGACAAGCTATCTTTTGTGCGGTACCGATGCGGGCAGTAAGTTAACAAAAGCAGAAAGCCTTGGGATACCCGTTATAAACGAAGAAGAATTTTTAAGAATGATAGAAGGAGAATAGGTTATGGATTACAGTATGCTACCAATTTTCGGAGAAGCCGATATTGTTGTTTGCGGCGGCGGCACGGCAGGTGTTTTCGCGGCGATTGCGGCGGCAGAAATGGGTAAGAGCGTTATTATTGCCGAGCAGTTCGGTTCCTTGGGCGGAAGCGCCACCAACGCGTTGGTTATGCCCATAATGCATTCCCACATTCCCGACCGCAACCCCCAATGCTCTTATATTGCACACATCGTGCGCGAAAAGCTGGAAGCTATCGGCGGTTGTATTAACAACGGTGCAAATTTCGACCCGCTGTTGATGAAGGCTGTTTTGGAAGAAATGTGTACGGACGCGGGCGTTAAGCTGTTTTTGCACACCTTCTTTGCCGATGCCGTTGTAGAAAACGGCGCCCTTACCGCCATTGTGGTTGCCAACAAAAACGGTCTTGGCTTAATTAAAGGCAAAATGTTTATCGACGGCAGCGGCGACGGCGACGTTTGCGTGCGCGCAGGGGCTTCTTACACCAAGGGTAACCCCGAAACAGGCAAAAACCAGCCTATTTCCCTGCGTTATATTATCGGTAACATAGATTTTGTTGCGCTTAAGGAATACGTACAGGAGCTTACCGCAAGGGTCGGCAGAGATACGGGTGCTTACGCTTGGGATGACGGCGCATATATAGATTGCACCAACGACGGAAAGAGCGCGTTTAACGACGTGTTTGACGAAGCTATCGCCAAGGGCGACCTTGTGCCCGAGGACAAGGCGTATTGGCAGGGCTTTGTTATTGCGGGCAGACCTAAATGTCTTGCCTTTAACTGCCCCGAATTTTTTGATGATATCGACGGCACCAACCCCGACCACCTTACCAAAACGCAGGTTTTGGGCAAGCAGAGGGTTATTCGTCAATTACAGTTCTATAAAAAGTACTTCAAGGGCTTTGAGAACGCCTATATTTGCGAAATTGCTTCTATGGTGGGCGTGCGCGAAAGCCGTAATATTATTACCGAATACGTGCTTACCGCCGAGGATTTGCTTTTAAGAAGAAAGTTTGACGATATGTTCAGTCAATCCAACTATCCCATAGATATCCACGGTGTAAAGCTTCGTTGCGACATAAACACACAGGTTGCCGACGACGGCAAGCCTTGGTACGAAATTCCTTACAGAAGCTTGGTTGTTAAGGGCTTTGATAACCTGTTTATTACAGGCAGATGCTTGGGCGCGGAATTTATTGCACAAAGCAGCTTGCGTATTCAGCTTTCCGCCCGTTCCTCCGGCGAATGTGCAGGTATTGCGGCGGCGGTTGCCCTTGATAAGGGCATTACCCCCAAGGAAATTGACGGCAAGGAAATACGCGAAATTATGATTTCCAAGGGCGCAGATTTTTTGGATTAAGAAATTTGCAAAACAAAAAATCCACTTCGGTTGAAGTGGATTTTTTGTTTTCATTACCCTGCTACGGTATAATAGGTTAAATTGGTATCGCCGAAATATATTTCCCTTAAGCCGCTGAAGTTTTTATCTACAACGGTAATGCCACTATAGCGGTATTCCACACTGCCGTCGGGATATTCGGTATATTTTACGTCGCCGTTATCTGCATCGTCCCGTATAGATTCCATAAGAGCATCTACGGTGATTTTGCCCTCGATAATGGCGGCTTCAAGCATTAGGGTTTTGCCCTCGATTTCTACGGTAACCATACCGCCCACGGTGTAAAGGACGTATTCCTCCTCTACGACGTTAATATAATCTAACTTATAGCTTCCGTCGCTTGTAAAAACCATATTATATTCGTTGGGGGAAGAACAGCCCCAAAGCAACAGCGCAACCAAGGGAAGCAGAACAAACAGCTTTTTCATTATTCACCGTCCTTGGCCTTATCGCCGTTCATTTTAAGCTCGGCGTATTGCTCGCGGGTGATAAGAATTTTACGTTTTTTGGTGGCGGCATCGAATTCGCCTATATAACCGCGGCGTTCCATTATGCTTATAATACGTGCGGCTCTGCCATAGCCCAAAGCAAGGCGGGCTTGGATCATAGAGGTAGAAATAGTACCGCTGTCGATAGCAATTTCCAAGGCTTCCATAAACTTGGGGTCCAGCTTTTCGTTGCCTGCATCGCCATCGTCCTCTGCCATGGCACGCTTGCCCTTCATACCGCAGCGCTTAGCCTCGTCCTCTATTTGCTTCATAATGCTTTCGTCGTACTGAGCGTGGGCAGCTTCCTTAATAAACTGGGTAACAGCCTGAACCTCGCCGCTGCTTACAAAGGCACCCTGAACGCGCATAGGCTTCATTGCGCCAACGGGGAAATAGAGCATATCGCCCTTACCCAAAAGCTTTTCGGCACCAACCTGCTCGATAATGGTACGGCTGTCTACGGGGGATGCGGTGGTTAATGCAATACGGGAAGGGATGTTAGCCTTAATAAGACCGGTAATAACGTCTACCGAAGGTCTTTGGGTACCGATAACCAAGTGCATACCTGCGGCACGTGCCTTTTGCGCCAAACGGCACACAGAGGTTTCTACGTCGTCGGGTGCTGTCATCATAAGGTCGGCAAACTCGTCGATAAAGATAACTATCTGAGGCATCATTTCCCTTTCGGGGTCGTTGGCTACGGCGGTGTTATAGCCCTCTAAGTTACGGGCGCCAACCTCTTGTATAAGGCGGTAACGCTTTTCCATTTCGCTGCAAGCCCAGCTTAATGTGCCTGCGGCGTTTTTAGGGTCGTTAATAACCGGAACCAAAAGGTGGGGGATATCTTTAAAATCTGCAAATTCTACGGTTTTGGGGTCGATAAGGATAAGCTTTACATCGTTGGGGTGGTTGCGGTAAAGCAAGGAAAGTATAAGCGAATTTATACAAACCGATTTACCCTGACCGGTTGCGCCCGCTACCAAAAGGTGGGGCATTTTTGCAATATCCAAATAAACGGGGTTGCCTGCAACGTCCTCGCCAAGGGCGGTGTAAAGGCGGCTTTTTGCATCCTTAAAGGTAACGTTTTCGATCAGACGGCGCAAACGAACCATAGATGCGTTTTTGTTGGGGATTTCTATACCAACGGCGGCTTTGCCGGGGATATTTTCTATACGAACCGCATCTGCCGCAAGGTGCAACGAAATATCGTCTGCAAGGTTTACGATAGATTTAACGCGCACACCGGTTTCGGGCTGAAGCTCGTAACGGGTAACGGTGGGGCCGAAGGTGGTATCGATAACCTTGGTTTTTACGTTAAAGCTAAGAAGAAGCTCTTCTAACCTTCTTGCGGTGCGGGCAATATCTGCTTGGCTGGGGCGGGCGTTGGCGCCTGCATCGGCAGTAAGCAACGAAATAGGTGGGAACACATAGGGGGTGTCTTCGATAGGTTCAAGACAAAGCTCTTCCTCGTCCTCTTCCAAATCGAAATCGTTAACCGCTTCCTGCGCGGCAGGTTTGGGGTTATCGGGGGAAGAAATATCTGCTTCGTCGGTAAGTCCCGCCGAAATATCGGCAGGGTCATCGGGCAGATCGGCAGAAACGGCAACAGGGTAAGGTTCTGCCGCGGGGATTTCTTCTGCGGGAATTTCTTCCTCGGGGTCATCGGGAAGTTCTACGTATGCATCCGCCTTGGGCTTCTTTACCCTGCGGGGTGCGAGGGCTTCTTCCTCTTCCTCCTCTTCCTCGTCGGCACGCTGAGCCTCCCGAACTTTGTTAACCGAATCCTTTATGTATTTTACAATAACCTTAACCGTATCCTTGGGGGTTTTGCCGCACAAAAGAACGGTGAATATAAACGCGCCCACAAAGGAAATTATTACCGAGGGCACCTTGCCGAACAGCGTAACGAAAATTTCGGCAACCGAACCGCCTATAATACCCGCGCTTTCAAAGTGCACGCCTGTGGAATATAGGTTAAAGAAGGAAATATGCCCTGCGTTTTCGCCTGCAACGGCAACGTGAACGATTATGGAAACGAAAATAAATTCGCCTATATAGAGCATATATTTCGCCAACGCAATGTTGTTTGCCCAGTCCTTGCGCCAAAAGATAACCACAATAATAAACACAAAGGGCAAAACGTAATACATAGGGCCGAAGGTACCCTTTAATACGTTGGAAACCGCGGGACCGAAAATACCGCTGTTTATAAAGGGGAAGAAGGTTAAAATTACAAACAGCGCAAACAACGCCAAAAGCCAACGTACGATTTCGCCTATTTCTACGTTGCGTTTTATCTTTTTAGGGTCTTTTACGGCTTTGCGCTTATAGCTGCTTTTTGTGCCGCTTTTATTTTTCTTATCTGCCATTTTATACTCCTTACCAGATTATATCGGCTACGATGGCGATTGCGCCAACGGCAATACAATATACAGAAAATACGGTGAAATTTTTTGTGGCAAGATACTGCAACAGCTTTATGGCAAAAAATCCTACAACAGCCGCCACAGCCGCGCCAACCAAAAGGGGCGCTATCATATCGGTACCCATACCCTGACTGAACATATCGGGAAGCTTTAACACGCTGGCACCCAAAATAGCGGGAATGGACATTAAAAACGAGAACTTAACCGCAGATTCACGGCTGTAGCCCAAAATTCTGCCACCGATAATGGTAGAGCCGGAACGGGATATGCCGGGCATTACGCCGATAATTGCCTGAACCACACCTACGCCGAGAGGGCGAAGATATCCGCCGTCCTTAACCGCAAGATTGCTGTTTTTTAACCTGTCGCTCACAAAAAGCATTACACCGTTAATAATTAACAATCCGCCTATTACCCAGCTTATACCGGTTAAAGCTTCTACGTATTCGTCAAAGCCCAAAAGCTTTACGGGAACAAGGGGTGCGGTTGCTATGCAAAGCATTAAAAATAACCGTTCGCCCTCGTTTAGGCTTTGCTTTATCTTACCTGTAAACAGCTTTTTCACCAAGCTGAAAAAGCCCTTTATAATTGCATAAACATCCTTACGGTAAACTATACACACCGATATAAGGGTGGCGAAATGCAATGCGATATTAAAAGCAAAATTACTGCTTTCGCCCTTAGAGAAAAAGTTTTGCATTAATGCAAGGTGGCCAGAGCTTGATATAGGCAAAAATTCGGCTATGCCCTGCACTATTCCATAGAAAACGGCATCGAAAATGTTCATACTCGTTAATTCCTTTTTAGTTTATCTATTATATTATACTTATATATGCAAAAAATGTCAAGCGTAGTATATTGAGCCATAAACATTGACAAACGGGTTTTGTTGGTGTATAATTTTTATTTGTGGTGGAATATACTTATTTCGCCTGTTAAATTATGATAAATTTTAAGGAGATGAGAACTTGTCATCTGCATTAAAGAATTTTACAATAACCTTTGCCGTTGCAATCGTTATATTTATGCTGCTTGGCTTTTGGGCGGCGCCCTATTTGGAATCTGCCTTTGATTTTTCGGGTATGGGCTCGAGGGAAGAAAGCGTTGACGAAAGCAGCGATATAAGTGACGAAAGCAGCGATACAAGCACCGACGTTTCCACACCTGTGGTAAACCCCGAATTTGACGAAAACGGCGACGTTTTCACCCTTGCGGTGATGTGTGTTAACAACGAAGGTCTGCCCCTTAGAATTGCGGTAATTAACGCAAACGGCAAGACCAAGCAATATACCTATTGCACTATCGACCCCGATTTGGAAATAGAAAACGAAATAGGCAACCGCGTTGCTATGAAAAACCTGTTCCGCGGTATGAACCCCGATGAAATAGCCCAATATTTATCGGCTAACACCGGTCTTAATCTGCAGTATTGCCTTGTTTTCGACCGCGCTTCGCTTTCGGCTGTTGCGGCAAGCATTCCCCGCGCAAGCATTACCTTGGGTATGTCTTATACCGTTAACAACCCCAAATATAAGGATCAGGTTTTAGACCCTGCCCTTCCCCTGCCCGAGGATTATACCGTTACCATTGCCAACGGCGACGACGGCTCGGTTAGATTAAACGACGTTGTGTTCGAAAAAACCAATCTTGAATGGCTTTTGGAATATACAAACCTTCTTGACGGTTCGGAATATACCATTCTTTACGAAAACATTTGCATAGAGCTGTTAAAGCAATATCTTACCGTAGGCAGTAATTCTATGGCAGAGGTTCTTGCGGTTTGCAAAACCAACCTTAACGTAAACGTTGCAGACAGACATTTGGAAGCATTGTTTGCATATGACGAATGGAATCTTAACGAATACCGCTATCCCAGAAAGAACGGCAACGTTGCCGATTGGGAAAAGGCTATTAACGATTTGCGTAATTTAGACGGAAGCTACAACCTATCTAACTAAGGTGATATTATGAAAAAGAACTATTCCCCTGCGACAAAATGCATTCACTCGGGCTACGAGCCCAAAAACGGCGAGCCCTTGGCTTTGCCCATATATCAAAGCACCACTTATTCTTACAGCTCGCCCACCGAAATAGGCAAGCTTTTTGACCTTACTGCCGACGGCCATATGTATTCCCGCATATCTAACCCCACCGTTGCCTGTGTGGAGCAAAAGATTGCCGATATGGAAAACGGCGTTGCCGCACTTTGCACCAATTCCGGCCAAGCGGCAAGCTTTTTGGCGGTTACCAACATTGCATCTGCCGGCGACAGCATTTTGGTTTCTTCTAAAATTTACGGCGGTACCACAAACCTTTTTGCCGTTACCTTAAAGCGTTTTGGCATTGATTGCATCTTCTTCGACCAAGATATCGACAGCGAAAGCCTTGCGGCAATGATAAAGCCCAACACCAAGCTTATTTTCGGCGAAACCATTGCAAACCCCGCCCTTTCGGTTTTTGATATCGAACGCATTGCCAAGGTTGCGCATCAGGCGGGTATCCCCCTTATTATCGATAACACCTTTGCCACGGGCGTGCTTTGCCGCCCCATAGATTTCGGCGCGGATATTGTTGTTTATTCCACATCTAAATATATGGACGGACATGCCGTTCAGCTTGGCGGCTGTGTTGTTGACAGCGGTAATTTCGATTGGACTCAGAACGATAAATTCCCCGGTCTTTGCACCCCCGACGATTCCTACCACGGCTTGGTTTATACCCAATCCTTCGGCAAGCTTGCATATATTACCAAAATGCGGGTTCAGCTTGTGCGCGATTTGGGCGTATACCCCACCGCTCAGGCGGCGTTCCTTTTAGATTTGGGTATGCAAACCTTGGACGTTCGTTTGGAACGTCATTGCAAGAACGCATACACAGTTGCAAAGTTTTTAGAGGACAGCGGCTATGCGGAATTTGTTAATTACCCCGCTTTGGAAAGCGATAAATACCACGGCTTGGCGCAAAAATATCTGCCCAAGGGCTGCAGCGGCGTAGTTTCCTTCTGTATTAAGGGCGGCAGAGAAAAGGCAGAAAAGTTTATGAACTCGCTTTCGCTTTTTGTTAACGCGGTTCACGTGGCTACGGTTCATTCCTGCGTGCTTCACCCCGCAAGCTCCACCCACCGTCAGCTAAGCGACGAAATGCTTGTTAAGGCGGGCATCGACGCGGGCTTAATTCGTATTTCGGTTGGTATAGAAGATATTAACGATATACTTGAAGACCTTAAAAATGCGCTTAACAAGGCTTTTGAATAAAAAAGGCAAAAAAGCTTGATTTCCCCCTTGAAATTAGGATTTTTTTGTGATATTATCAAGTTATTAAATACGGAGGTGTATGATTATGGCATACATTATTTCTCTTGATGCTTGCATCGGCTGCGGCAGCTGCGAAGCAGAATGTCCTACCAGCGCTATCTCTGCTAACGACGAAGGCAAGTACGTTATCGACGCTGACCTTTGCGTTGAATGCGGTGCTTGTGCAGGCGTTTGCCCTGTAGATGCTCCTCAGGCGTAAAACAAGGACGTTTCGGTAATGCGTTCATAGGTGCACCCTATGGGCGCATTTCTGTTTCTTGTTTTTAAATTTTTACATAATTCTTATAAGTTTACAACAAATTTATAATAAATCAAAACCTTATTGATATATAAAAGGTATTATCGTTTATGGAACAGCTTGTTACCAACAAAATAAACGCAGATATCGTTCTGCGGGAACCGCCCAAAGGAATTAGGTTTGGCACCGATGCTTTACTTTTGGCGGATTTTGCCATGCCCTTTATAAAAAGCGGCAGCTGTATAGATTTGGGAACGGGCTCAGGCGTTATTCCCCTTTTGTTGCTTGGCGGGGGCGTTAACGCAAGCTTTATCGGTTTGGAGCTTCAGCAGGAATATGCGCGTGTTGCCGCCGAAAATGCCAAGGCGAACGGGTTCGAGGAACGATTTAAGGTTATTAACCGCAGCGCCCAGGATTATAAAGAGATTTTTGAATGCGGCAGAGCCGATTACGTTATATCCAACCCGCCCTATATGCGCGCCGATTGCGGGTTTAACAACGAGCACAAGGCAATGGATATTGCCCGCAGGGAAATTAGCGGCGGCATAGAAATGTTTTGCAAAACCGCGGCTTGGTGCCTTAAAAGCGGTGGAAGCTTTTTTGCGGTATACCGCCCCGACAGATTGGCGACCCTTGTTTGCGCCATGCGGGAAAACGGTATAGAGCCCAAGCGGTTGCGGGTTGTTGCTCCGTCGGTGGGCAAAAAGCCATCGTTGTTGCTTATAGAGGGCAGAAAAGACGGCAAAGAGGGCTTAATTTACGAGCCCGACCTTTATATTTACACCGATAACACCCACACCGAGCAAACACAGGAAATTAAAGATATTTACAGCAGATTTTAATATTTTAAAGAGGATGTAATGGCAAAAAGAGCCCTTGCGGCGGGTATCGCCCTTGTTTTAATATTTACGGCTTTTGCCGCTTTGCTTTTGGCGGGCGGTTTTGTCTTTGCGCCCGATTTTAAGGTTATAGAAAGCAATCAGGCAAGCTCTTTATCTAACGAACAACGTTATATTGTAAAATTCAGGGCGGATGCCTCGGTTGCAAAAATTGCCGACCTTTTAAAAGAAACCGATTATTGCATTATAGGCAACAGCCAAGAAAAGCTTTTTGCGGTTTCAAACGTTAACGCAGATTTCTTTAACGCCCAGGGCGATATTATTGAATATTACGAAGCAGACACCCAAAGAAACGTGCTGGCAACCGTAAACGATACCGAGCCCACCCCTTATTACGAAGCTATGGGGGTTAACACCGCTTGGGATAAAACAACCGGCAGCAAGGACGTTGTCGTTGCAATTTTAGACACAGGCATAAACCGCACCCACCAAGACCTTTTAAACGCAAATATTCTTGATGGCTACGATGCGGTTACCCGTACTGTTGGGGTTTTTGCCGACGAGGTAGGCCACGGCACCGCCGTTGCAGGCATTATTGCCGCCGAAGCCAACAATAATTTCGGCATTGCAGGGGTGGCTTACGGCGTTACCATTATGCCCGTTAAGGTTTCTTACAGCGGAACGGCGATTTATTCCTCGGATTTAGTGCGGGGCATACGCTACGCCGCAGATAACGGCGCAAAAATTATTAATATGTCCTTGGGCGGTTATTCTGCATCTATCGCCGAGCAAGAGGCGGTTAACTATGCAATTTCCAAGGGCTGTATTCTTATTTCTGCCGCAGGCAACGGCGGCAACGGCGAGCACGCCGATGCAAAAAGCTATCCCGCATCCTACGAGGGTGTGGTTTCGGTTGCATCCTGCGACGGCTTTGGGGAAAGAAGCTTGTTTTCCCAATACAACAATAAAGTAGATATTGCCGCAATAGGCGAAAATATAGTTATACCCGCCGTTGACGAAAACGGGATTTCGGTTTACCGCACCGATTCCGGCACAAGCTATGCCTGCGCCATTGTAAGCGGTATTGCGGCGTTGGCTGTATCGGTTGCGGGGGACGTGCGCTTTAACGGTGCAGAATTTGACGCTTTAATTGCCGAGCTTGGCAATTATACCCGCGACGATAACCTTGGCTACGGTATTATTTATGCCCATAGAGCCGTTGAGCTTGCGGAAACCCCCATTATTACAGGGGTGGAAAACGGCAAAAAGTATTCCCAAAGCGTAAAAATAGGCTTTAACCGCGGCACCGCCACCCTTAACGGCGAGGCTGTATCCGACGGCGAAGCCCTTGTTGCCGACGGCGTTCACACCCTTGCGGT
>JAFYOG010000144.1 GCA_017560285.1 Clostridia bacterium | reverse complement strand
GGGATGCGACACTATCCTTGCTTATGCCTATTACCTGAATATTCTTTTGCAAGAATTGGTCATAGGCGCCCGCAAAGGCGCAAGCCTGACGGGTACAGCCCGGTGTGTTATCTTTTGGATAGAAGTAAAGCACCACCTTTTTGCCGAGAAAATCAGATAAGGATACGGTTTCGCCTTTGGAATTTTGCAAGCTGAAGCTTGGCGCTTTGGTGCCTATTGTTAACATTAGCTATACCTCTATTCTACCGTTACGGTTATTATTGTTTCTTCGGACCAGTTAAGATATTCGCTATAAGCAATACCGAACTTTATTTCGCCCTTAAAATCCTTTTGCGGGAACAGGAATAGGTTGCCATCTTCGTCTGCGATTACGAAGGCGTTATCGGGCTGAGAATTTAGCTTTATCTTGCAAAGCTTTCCTTGGGGAAGGTCGATTTTACCTATGAATATTTGGTTAGACTTTGCGGTAAAGGAAACATCGGGCAGTTTTTGAGGTTTATCTTCTATATCTCCCTTTATGAAGTGATAGGTAGCATCGTATACGTTACGGCCCATAAGGTTATCGGAGATTGCGGCGGCGCCGAACACGTTCATGCTTTGATAATACATACAGATTGTATCGTTCATATAGCCCTTTTCGGCACCTAAGGCGATATAGGACATATAGCGGGAATAGAATTCTTTATCGGAAAGGCTGCCCTCCCAGACTTCCATTTCTACACCCATACCGTACATTTTGGTATACATTTCGCAGTTGGGAAGATTGCTGTAGGGGGCGGTTGTTTTGAACACGTAATTGGGCTGCATACAAGCAACATCGAAGCCTAAGGATTCCCATCGGTTATAACCCGGAGCCACGAACCAAGGAATCCAGATAAAATCTTTATCGGTTTCGTGTACCATATCGGCGGTGTCTTTAATTAGCTTTTCGCCGTCGGGGTCTTCGTATCTTACGTATTCATCCCACCAATAATAGCCTACAAGCTCGATGTTTTTGAAGTTGGCATCGGAATAACGCTTTTCGCATTGGTCGATATACCACTGTATTGCCTTTAGGCGGTCTTGATAATTGGTGAAGTTTTCGGATATTCCGTCGCCGTCTATATCGCCGAAATCGGTAATTTGGGTGGTGGGGTTATAGAGGGTTAGGCAAACCTTATAGGTAAAATCTTCGGGCAAGCCCAAGGCAGTTTTTATTTCGCCTGCCGCTTTTTCTAAGGCATCGAGGTTTTGATTTTTTGCGAAAATATCGTCGATGCACCATTGCCAATCGGACATAACAGAGCCGCCGTCGGGGGAGCCGCCGCTTGGCATTGAGCTGACCGCATAAAGGAACAGGAAGCTATCGAACATTATATCGGTGGGGGTGCCGTCTTTATCTAAATAAGCAAGATAAGGCTTGAAATAATCTACGGTATTGGAAGAATAACCGTAATGGTGGTATATAAGGCACAAATCCGTTGCGCCGCCCATAAGGTCGGCAGAGGGTTCTATGCGTTGGTTGGGTAATATGCCCTCGGTAACCAAGCCTTCGGTGGGGGCTTTTGCGTTGGTTAGGCTTTGGGTGCCGAATACCTGAAGCTCGTCTATGCCTACCCAGCTTGTTACGTCGAATGCGAAAACAACATAACGGGCGGTTAGCTTTTGGGGCAGAACAAGCTCGCCATCGGCCTTTTGGGGAATATTGCTCTCTGCGGGGATGATTTCGCCCGCCTTGTACCATTCCTTGCCGTTTACGGAAACTATTATCGAAACAGCTTTGGGGACGTTTACCGACCAACCGGTTACGTTGGTGAAGCTTGCGGTGAATTTATCTACCGCGGATATATGGGTTAAATCGTAAATTATATGGCGGCGTTCGCCGTTTGTATAGAATTTATAATATTTTTCGTTATGGATATCATGGTCGGGGGAAAATTCGCCGTCGGTCATTACGTTTAGATCGATGGGGGAATTATTTTCGGCAAATTTATCCTTTATACCTGTTTCTACGTGGATTTGGTGGGGCTTGTTAAGGATTAGGTTGGTATATTCATCGGTGGGGGTTTCCCAGGGGGTGGAATTTGTATCTATCTTTACGGGGGGATACAAGAGGTTTTCGTCGGGATGGCGGTAGGCACTTACGGTAATTTCCTCGATAAGGTGGATAGCATCCTTAACCGTATGGAAGGTTACCTTTACGTACCTTGCGCTGAAGGTATTTGAAACAGGCAAAGATAGGGTATAACCGCCTATATCGGCTTTTGGGTTACCGTAAATTACGCCTATGGGGGTGGCGTTCTTTTTTTCGTCAAGGGCAGTTACGGTTATTGCGGCGGGAAGCGCAAAGCCCTTTACGGGGTTGTTATACGCCATAATATCTACGGTGGCGATATCGGTTACGGTTTTACCTAAATCGATGGTTACGGAAGCATCTTTGCCGCCGTTAAAGCCTACCCAGCCTTCTGCGCCAAGGTTGCCTGCGGCAACTTTATCGGTTAGCATTTTGCCCTTATCGGGATAGCTTGTGCTTGGGTAACCGCTGTAAAAATACAAACAGTTTGCCGAAATGTTTGTTTTTTCGTAGGAAAAGTTAACGGGGGTGCCGCTTTGAGGCGGTGTTACGGTGCCGAGTTTGTTATACGCATTGGTGAGTGCAGCATTGTAATCGTACTTAAGCTCGGGTACGGTAAAGGCGGTTACCGAAAGCTCTTGCATAAACTGCCAGCCATTGTTGCCGCCGCTTTGAAAACGTACGTACCTTGCGGTAACGTAGGAATCCAGCTTTAGGGTTGCCGTATTCATTGCGTTAACGGTGGGTTTTTCGTTGGTGAGCTTACCCAATTTGTTCCATTTTTTGTTATCTGTGGAAATAAATACCGTAAAATCTATATTTGTGCTTACACCCGCGCCGTCATACAGCAAGAAGTTTGCCGAAAAGGTGTGGATGGTATCGTATTCTTTCTCGAGATCTATAGTTATGTTCTGCGCCGGACCTGCAAAGCCCACAAGAGTACTGTCGGAATAGGAAACCGAATCGTTATTAATTATTCCGTCGGTGAGCTGAGAATTGTAAGCATCGGGATATTCCGGTGCAGCGGGCTTTGCCGCCTTGTAGGGTTTGCCCAAGGAAATTACAACGTCGGTGGGGTCTTGTATAATTTGCTGCGGAGGGGTGGAAGTATCGCTGTTTTCGTCGGTTGAAGGTTCGGTATCGGATACGTTCTGTACCGCAGAGGAGCAACCGCTTAGTATAAACAGCGCCGCGAGCAATAACGAAATAAGCTTTTTCATAACGACTTCCCTTTCTTTTATCTTTTTTATTATTGTAACACAGAAACAAGCACTTGTAAATAAAAAACGCCGAATATCGGCGTTTTGTTATTAAATTTCGGACAGTGCGGAAAGGAATTTATCGATTTCCTTTTGGGTGTTTTCTCTGCCCAAGGATAGCCTTACACCGCCGCTTTCGTAGGTGCCCAGGGTTTGGTGCGCCCAAGGGGCGCAATGGAAGCCTGCTCTTAGGGCAAAGCCCTTTTGGGCAAGGATATCGGCAAGGGTTTCGCAATCGTAGCCTTTTTTGTTAAACAGCAACACGGGAACGTAGCCTTCTGCGGAATTATTCTGCGGTGCGCCGTGCAACGTTATGTCAACCATATTGTTAAGTTGGGACACCAAATAGGCAAACAGCTGCATTTCACGCTCGGGGTAAGAAAAATTACTTAACGCGGCGTTAAAGCCTGCTATTCCGCAGACGTTAAGAGTGCCTGACTCTAAACGTTCGGGATAAAACTCGGGCATTTCTAATGATTTTGAATTTGTTCCCGTGCCGCCCTGAAGCAAGGGTTCTATAACGATATCGCTGTAGGGGTTTATAATTAACGCACCTACCCCCATTGGGCCGCAAAGTCCTTTATGGGCAGGAAT
>JAFYOG010000143.1 GCA_017560285.1 Clostridia bacterium | reverse complement strand
TAAAACCTCGTAAACGCCGCTGCCAACCGTACCAAAACCTAATATTGCAATATTTGTCATAACTAACTACTCCAAACCGTAATATATTGCCATTGTACCACAAATATATTCTATTTTCAAGCATTATTTGCGTGTTTTGGGGGATTTGTTGCATAGGTAATATAAAAAGAAGGCTTTTTCAAGCCTTCTTTTTTGTTGTTGAATTATGCTGCGGGTTTGTGAACTCTTTCACCGGAAAGAATCCAATCGGTGTCGTAATTACTATCCGCTTCGTAGATTTCTACTTCGTTCAACCAAGCTGTACTGTCTCCTGCATTATAGCAAGAAAGAACAATACGTACAAACTGATAAACCTTGTTATAGGTTTGTACGGGAACTGTTGCCCAGTAGCTAGCGGTAGGAATATGGATATAGTCGCCTTCGTACTGAGTATAACCAGCATACTGTTGTTGCATTTCTGCCGACAAAGAAGGATAGTGAGCAGTATAATATCCACTGCCGGTTAATTCGGGCAAGAAGGAATAATAATCGCCGGGGCTTGTATTACCATCAGGCATATTATAATCGCCGGTGCCGGTTTCGTAGGGATAAATCGCACCGATTTCTTCCCAATCGCGGTCTCTGTGATTAGAGCCGTATACAGTTATCTTGTACGGTGAACCAATACCCCAGTCGTTATAATGACTGCCGTTTAATGCAAACAAATGCAACTTCACGGTAGCAAGTTCAGAATACTGACCCAAATCGAAGACGATTTCTTGAATAGCGTTGTTTCTGGGAGGCTGTGCCCATTCGGGTGTTGTAAGGTCATTAATATAACCGCTAACAGACATGCCTTCTCTTACAGGAGTAGCTACACCATCATTCAACGAAGCGGTCTGTCCGTTACCAAACTGATCGATAGGTGTAATAACTACAGCTTCGAAGGGTGCATCAGGGTCGTTACCCGTCATAGCTACGTTGCCGGTCTTGGGGTTCTGGAAGCTGATATTAAAGTCTGCCTCGAAGTGTCTGTTCCAAGGCCAGTAGAGGTCGGATGCCTTAACCTTGGTAAACGCTTCGGATCTGTTAGTACCCAATGCATCGATTTCGCCAACGTAAATATCGGAAGCGTTGATCTTATCGGTGATAACGGGGGCGTATTGATAGAACTTTTCGCCAGCATTGGCACCGAATTCGCGGTATGCGATATCCTTTACGAATGCGTGGGTGATGTTCTTCATAAAGCCGTAATTACTTTCGGTAGTAATTTTGGCACTGTTTTGCAAATAGGTGTAACGTGCAATAGCGTTGCCCAAGGAAATACCAAGTGCGTTTGCTACGGTATTCCATTCACTGTAGCCAAGCAACAATCCAACGTCGGTAAGAGCATACTTTGCAACGTCGCTGCCAACGTGGCTATAATTTTTGAAGTTTGTGCCGAACATATAAGCCGAAAGTGTACCTTCGCCCTTATCGCCAGATGCATCTACAATACAGGTGGGGATGTTTGCGTTAATGTTTGCCTGCGCTTTTGCAAGCAATGTTTTTACGTTGGCGACAAGAGTTGCATATTCGGTTGTGTTGTAACCCTTAACGCCGTCAGACATATCGGTACGGGTAAGAATCAATACGTCCAAGCCGCCTTCTTTGTTATAGTCGTAATAACCGCCGGCTGCCTTTACGTGTGCCTTTACGGTGGTGCTGAGAGTGCCGCGGTCGTATTCGTCCGCTGCCTCATCCTTACCTGCGCCATAGAAGTGAACGTTAACGTTAACCTTGCCGTAAATTGCGGTGGTAACGTCGGAAATACCAAGCTGACCAAGCTCGTCCGCCGCCGCCATTACTACAACGTTGGTGTTATCGCCAAGGAGTTTTTCCTCAAGGTATCTAAGCTCGTTGGTCTGAATGGTGGTTGTGGGGCTGGAGTCGTCTGCGCCGAGAATAAGCTTATCGATATTATCTGCGGTGCGCTTGCCGTTTTTGCCTTCGGCTTGCAACAAGGTGTCGATAATGGTAAGCTTACGCTTGCGGTTCTTTAGGTATTGATCAATCTTATTGGTAGAGTAGGTGTTGCCCTCGACTGTACAGGTGTAGCTGTTACCGTTTGCAGAAACGTTGTTGCCGTTTACATCCTTATTGTAGCCTGCAAAAATGTTTTCCAAGGTAAGGTTTGCACCGAAAAGCTGTTGTCTATCTGCCATAGCATAGCCGCTACGAAGTGCATTGTAATCGGTGAGGGTGTAATCGCCGTAATAGGTGGTAGATGCAAGACGCATTACGGTATCGAAGTACACAACGTATTTATCCTCGCGGGCAGCAAGCTCTACGAGGTAATCAACGATTGCCTGTTCGCCTGCGGAAAGCGTGTACATACCGGTGTTAGCGTCGATAGTGCCGATTTCGTAGCTGTCAATACCTTCAAGGTAGGTTGCCATGCCATCATCGTAATCGGGGTCAACCTCGGCCGCACGGGAGCCTACAAGACCGCCGGAGAAGAGCATATCCAAGGATAGCACATAATAGCTTGCGGCAGAAGCCTCGTTCTTAAGCCAGTTCAACAACTGCAAGGGGTTACCGGAATCGGAATCAATGCCGTTAGCGGTGCCGTTGCCGTCGTTGTCCGAGGTGTTTTTGAACAATTCTTCGGGAGGCATTAACAAATCGATACCAACCGACTGTGCAAGGTACTGAACACGCTGATAGTTAACGGGACGGTTATCCAAAGGAATGTAGGCAACCTTTATGCCGTTTGCGTTTTCTACCTTATCAATCTGAACGATAGGCTTTTCCAAGCCGGGCATATTTGCGCTGTTACCGTAGGTCTGATAACCCTTGGCTATCATATTAAAGCTACGGGTAAGTGCATGCGAATAGTAGGTGGGACGGAAGGAGTGACCGGGCTGATCGTTCGGAAGCTTCGTGGGGATATCGTGGTCGTAATAGATATCGTCGTAAGGATAATATTCAACTACGCCGCGGAAGGTAAGCTCGTCATCCTCGTGGGCGGAGGTGTTAACAACCGCATAATAAATATACGAGGAGTAGTCCGCCATATTGGTATCGTTTACGCGGTGGATAATACTGTCGGAATCCGCATAATTTGCATATTTTGTATCGGTATAAAGCTCTACGTCGGTGCCTTTAAGCTGCAAACGCTGAGAAACACCAACAAGCATACCGATTTCCTTTACGTCCCAATAGGTGGCGTCTTTATAAATGTCCTCGGCGCCTGTCCAATCGGTCTTGCCGTAAACATCATCGATATATTCGGCGTTATACAAAACACCAAATCGAACTGCGCTTGACCAATTGGTCGTACCGCTCTTGTAGCCGTTTACAACCTGTCCGCCCAAGGATACAACGGGAGTTCTGGGGTTAAGAAGGTCGTTATCGTAGAACCACTGTTCATCGCAATAGAAAGCACTTTCGCCCCATACCCAGAAAGGCAAATGGTAGCCACCGTAAGCGCTATCGCCGTTATCGGCTTCTACGGTGTAGTGGGGGTGGAAAAGAACGAATGCGTTAGAGGTAGTGGAACCAACAGAAGAACATTCTACATAATACTTAAAGCCGTGTTCCTTATCGGTACCGATATCTGCAAGTGCAAACTTAAACTCGACAACGGTCTTTTTACCGTCTTGAGTAGTGTTATATGCTGCGTGCTCTTCGCCGTAGGTGTACTTTGTAATCTTGGGCTGAGCGTACCAGCTATCGGAGGTGTAGGAGTTGCCTTTACCTTCGGATGTGTTTTCGAATACGGTCTTGTTTTCGCCGTAGAATACAGAGTTCTGACCGAATTTCTGGTTAATATCCATTGTGGTGGTTTCGCCGGTGGTTTGGGGGTTACCGCCGTTGGGAGCGTGCCACCAAGAGTTCCTGCCGTTAGTATGGGTACCGAAACGCAAGGTAGCGCCCTGGTAGGTAAGGGTCAAGGTGCCGTTGCCGTTATCCTTAACCGCAACGCTGTCCTGTGCGGATTCGTGTACGTCACAACCGGGATTTAAGGGGTTAAAGGAAAGGGTTTCTTTAGTGTAGGAATATTTATCTACAACAATAGAGGATTGAATGTTACCGGAGCCGTTGTTGGGGTCAACTACGGCGCCCAAACGAATGTCGAAGAAGTGGGTAAAGGAAACAGCATCGTAAAACTTTTCGTTGTCGGTGATAGTTCCGTTACCGTCAAAATCGTAGCCTTCGCCTTGGCTCTGAATCCAAATTCTAAAGTGGGGGCTGGATTTCCAACCGTTGGATGCAATGTCAAAGTCAGCTTCACGGTCCATAAGAGCAGCGATATATACGTATTCGCCGTCGGTACGGATTTGGTAATCGTATTCGAACTCGGTGGTGGTGTTAACGTTATCACCGGGGTTCTGAAGGTTACCGTTTACGTTGTTGGAAACGTGAATCCACTTGTTATTATCCCAACCGGTATCGTTAAGATAACCGTCAACAGTAATGTTTTCGGGAGCAAAGTTCTTTAGAGGTTCAACAACATAGTCGGTTGTAAAGGTCCAGTTATTGTCGGGATATGCGGTGGTGTGGTTTTGCTTGTCGTTTAGGTTAGCGCCGGGGAATTCGAAGGGTTCGAAGGTTGCAAAGGTCGCATAACCGCGCATATCGTAAGGTACGTCGGTGTTGCCCATTTGGGTAACAACCTCTTCCAAGGTGGTTCCGTCGGGGTTAAAGTTAGCAAAGCGAACGTATTTGCCTGCGTCCAAAATTTTATCAAGCATACCGGTTAGCTCGTGGCCCGCATTGTAGCTCCACTGCAAATGTTCGGGGTAAGTAGCGCCGGATACGTCGATAAGCTTATAAAGAATTGCGCCGTCGTGAAGGTTGGGAATATAGGTGTTTTGCCATTTGTTCCAAGCCGCTTCGGTAGAGGCATCGTAAACACCAAGCCAGTTAATAGCTTCAACCTTATATACGTTTTCGATTTCGGTAGGACACATCAAAATGTAGGACCAACCGTCCTGCTTAACGTAGGATGCAATATCCTGGTTAATAATGTAACCGCCCCAGTTGCCAATGTTGCTGTTGCCGGGGTTAACGTCGGTTACCCAAAGCTGGTAATCATCGCCGCCGCAGTGGAACAATACGTTGGTATCCTGTTCTACGCTAACAACGTATTCAATCTTTTCGCGGGGTTCGATATAGAATTCATCGATGTTTTTATCCTGAGTCCACTGGTTGCTACCGCCATTGTCGGATTGTTGGTATTGGAACAGGATTTTGCCGCTGTTATCTACAACGTATTTATCAAGATTAATCTTAAATTCTACGTAGGTAACGCCGTTTATGGTCTTCATAGAGGCGTAACCGTAATTTTTGGTACCGGTCAAATAGTTGCCTGCGCTTAACCCGTAACGATAAAGCGTTTCGTTAAAGGGAACAATAGCTTTTTCTACGTCGCCGTGCAATGCGCTACCGTCGCTTACAAAGCCGCTGTACGTATAGGTCTTGCCGTCGGCTGCCTTGATGGTGATGTAAGGCTCCATATCCTCGTCAAGCTTAATTTCCATAGAACCGGTAGCTTTGTTCGAGACGTTACTGCCTGTAACCTTATTGTTGAAATAGATAGTAAACTTAGTATTATTTGCAGTTGCCGTGCTGTTAATAACAGCCGCGCCGTACAACCATTCACGTCCCGTATAAACACGGTAAGAATAGTCTACGTGGTCGTCACCGGTGGGGGGCGATTGCCATTCACCGGTCGCGCCGTCTACTTTTATAAGCTCGTCAACGGTATCCCAATAAGCTTCCTGAAGCTTACCGTCGGGAACGTTGTTGGTCAAGCGTTTGTTGGTGCCAACAATTATGCTTTCTTGAGAGCTCCAGTGACCATTAGAGCCCCAACCGATGTATAGCACGCCTTCATCCTGACCGGCGCCGCTTTCGGTCATTTTACGGTTGGACATCATGGGGTGGCAAAATTCGCTGTTGTTGCCGCCGGCATTTGCGCCGTTACCGCCTACGGATACTGCATAACTAAATGCATAGTCGTTTACGCCGGTAAGAGATTCGTTGTTTTCGGTAACGCAAAGCATTTCCAAGGGAACCTTAAATTCCAAAACCTTGGTGTTAGCTCTGCCTTCAACGTCTTTTAATACAGCTTCTACACCCTGGGTAGTTACTGCTTCGGTGGGGTGCATAAGCCATTTATCGGCAAACTTAACCTTTTTGCTTTCGCTGGCAGTGTTGTTACTGTCACTAAGGCCGATCACGTCATTTGCTATAATAAAACCACGGTTTCTTAACGCTGCAAGACCGTCATCTGCGTTTGCATAAGCGTTGTAAACACCGGTAAGGATATTTTCGGTACCGCCGTAGAATTCGCCGGAATTTGCATAGTGGTTACGCAAATGAACGATGGTGTTGCCGTTTGCATCAATACCAAATGCAAGTCTGTTATCGTACCAGTCGTGCCAACGGGCAACGCCGTTGTTTATCCATATATTTATACAACGGCCGTCTTTATAGTTGCCGGTTGTTGGGTCAACAGTAATCGGCGACCAGTTTGTATCTTCTATCAATGCAACACCGTACAAATAATCGCCGTCGGTTATTAGGTTGTACGCCAAGTGTTCGGTGCTGAATTTAGTGTTGGATCTGTTTTCGTAGTTGTCGTAAACGCTGGGATCGCCGCTGGGGCCGATAAGGTGGCTTGCATCCGCCGCATTACGTGCGCCGTAATCGATCTTGTTGTCTGCAGCCAAAATAGCAGTCCATCTGCCACCCTCTAACTTACCGTCTGCCTCCCAGTTTTCGGTGTTAACCGCGCTTGTCTTTGTAAAGACGTTGCCAAAGGATGTACAGCCGGACCAACCGGAAGAGTTGGTAGGCATTTCGGAATGACCTTGTTTCTGTTCCGCAGTTAGGTATCCGTTGTTCTGATGGTTGCCGCCAACGGTCCACTTATCGGTGTTTACACTGATAATGTAACCGTAAAGGTCGCCTTCATCGGGAGCTTTGCCGTCATCGGTAAGCGCTGTTAAAGGAATAGAAAATTCATATTCTACCAAAAAGTCGCTTCTTCTGTTAGAACCACCCTTTATGCCTGCGTTTTTTGCATCTTGGCCCTGGAACTCGAAGGTTGTGGTCCAAGAGGTACCCATTGTATATTTGGTTCCTTTGCCCGTGATTCCCACAGAGGTTGTATTTGCAATATACAAATTCTTTACGGTACTGCTAATCGCCTGCGATCCGTCGGAATTCATTTTTCCGGTTCTAACCGTTAAAACAAGGTTAACGTTTCCCAAGTCAGGCTGTGCACGCTTTAAGGTGTTAACGTCAGCGTAAGCAACAACCGCACCGTAAAGGTATTTGCTGTCGTAACGAATATCGTACTTATATTTAAAAGGAACGTCGGTGTAGTTGTCGTTATCGGTATGGCCGTTCAAAGCGTTAGCCTTGGTGGTTTCGCCGGTGATTGTGTTACTGAACAAACCGACAAGGTTGTGGTGATATTTAACCGTGCCAAAATCAACGGGAGTAAACTTACCCTCGTCGCGGTATTCGAATCTATCCTTATCTTCGGTATACATGGTGGTAAAGGACGCCCAAACGCCTTCTTCCAGCTTACCGTCGATAACCATTTCGTTAGGAAGAACCTTAGAATAATCTGCATTGGGGAGCGCATAAATTTCGCGCTGGGTAATTTCGGAAGCGTTTGCGGGCCAAGCGGTAGCAGGATTAATGCCCGAAGCGTCGATTTCCGCATCGAAACGGGGGTGGTAAAGGTTTTGAACAACCGCGCCGCCTTCGTATGCGGTAGCAACCGAAACGTACGCTGTCATAGCCTTCTGAGCCTCGCCGCACAAAACCTCGGTAAGGCATCTGAATTCAACGGTAATAACGCCGTCTACGTTACTTACGGCGTAAAGCGATTTTTCGATTGTGTTGGTACCTGCGGGAAGCGTATCGAACGCTTTGGTGGTACCATCATAAAAATGTATAGAGGGGGTAAAGGTGCCAGCGTTTTTGGTAACGTTGCTTGTGCTGAACACTAACTTTGCAGTGTAGTGCTTTGCAGTGCTGTCGCTGTTAAGCCAAATGGTAATGTCACCCAAGGTACCATTGTATATATCGTTAATGTCCAACTTAACAATACCGTAAAGGTACTGATAATCGGAATGCAGCTGGTATTTGTAGCTAAAATCACTGCTGCGATAATATACAGCGTCCCAAATACCGGTACCTGCGTTTACTGTTTGCCAGTCATCGTGGTCCCAACCGGTATCGTCTTCGCTGCCGTCTACGTCAACCGTAGAGGGAATAATCTGCCCGGGGGCATTGTCGATGGAAAGGTTTTCGTAACCGTCCTTTCCTACGCCAGTACCGTGTGCCGAAGCAGACAAAAACGACGCAGGTATTATAGTAAATACCATTATTGCCGTAAGAAGTAGTGCTGTTAGTCTTTTCACGGGGGATTCTCCTTTTATGTAAATCGTTGGGGATATCTATACAGCGTTAGTGTACAATATATTTTTTGCTTTGTCAACCCCAAAAAAGCAAGCCGCTGTGGTATTTTTTGGGTATTTTCCGCCGTTTTGGGTTTTATACCGCCATATAGTGCGCTCTATCGCACGCAGCACACTATATATGCGTTTTATGCTGAAAAAATTATTTTTCAACAAAAAAAGAAAGCCCAAAAAGGACTTTCTTTTTTGATTTGTTTTTTAGTTTGCCGAACCGTCGTTATCGATAACAGTGCTTGCACTGTAAATCTCTATTTCGTCCATCATCGCCCAACCGTAGATGGGGAAGGTATAGCCGTTTATGGTTTTATCCTTCAGATGCATAGCGTAAGGACGGATCATAACCAGCTTAACGTCCTCTACTACCTCGTCAAGAGTGAACCAATAGTTGCTGTCTTCGGAAACCAAAACATTTTCCGCTTTTCTAACACCCGTATCTGCCACCTTGGTGATGTGGTGTCCGTTAGCATCAACGAAGGTTACCTCTACCTTTTCGGGCAAATAGATGGAGTATTCGGATTTGAACAAGAAATTGATTCTTAATTTATCAATATCCCGAGGCGTCGCAAATTCAATAGAGGGCATATTCAATATACCGTTACTTGAGCTTGCGTTATTATTTTCGTATTCCGTAGGCTTACCGTTGGCGTCAACTGCGGTTACGTGATATCTAATACCGTACCAATTTTTAAGCGCGGTAGCTTTATCTACGTACGTGTTAGTCCAAACACCGTCTACAAGGTTGGTGGTATACAGCATAGACCAAGGATGAGTATTGGTATCGTTTGTCGTGCCTACGTAGGGATTACTCCACCACCAATCGCCGCTGAAATCGTTTTCTATTCCGCTGTTGGTGCCGGCGATCATATTTGCGCCCGTCGCAGAGATAATAGCGATATCAAAATCCGCCTCGAAGCTACGGTTCCAGGGGAACTTAAGGTTGCTTACTCTTACGTCGCCCACAACTGCGGTTGTACCGGATCCGTTAACAATCTTGGTGATAATACCGGAATTGTTAATACCTGCAACCCAAGGTTCTGCATTGTTATAGAAGTAAGAGGGAGAAGCCTTACAGTTGGCGCCGCCCGCCTTCTTATAAGCATCGTCCTTAACGTAAGAATAGGTAATGCTCTTTAGGAATCCGTAATGGGAATCGGTGGTGATATTATCTACGTTTGCAAGATAGCTGCAACGAGCCGTGGCATTTGCAAGGGATATACCGATTGCGTTACCCGCGGTGTTCCAAGCCGAGAAGCCAAGTACGTTTGCAATACCGTAATTATTGGAAATTGCAAGTATCGCATCGGCAAGCCTGCCGTAGCCCTTATAGCCCGAGCCGTCGATAATACAGGTGGGAACGCCGTAATAGATGTTGGTCTTTAGCTGTGCAATAAGATTTGCAACGTCAGCATCCGCACTGCCGGAGTTTAGATCTACACCGTCGCGGGTAAGAACCAAAATATCCATAACGCCGTTATTATTGCTTGAAACAACGCCGCCAACTGCGGTAATATGCTTTCTTACGCTGTTATCCAAGGATTCATAGTCGTAATCGTCTGCGGCAAAGTTTTCGTAACCGCCGTAATACTTAAGGTTAACGGTAATATTACCGTGCAACCTTGTTACAGCGTTGGAAAGGCCAACCAAGCCAAGCTCGTCGGCGCCTGCAAAGAGGATAGATTTATCGCCGTCGATAAGTGTCTTGATATAGTTAATTTCGTTGTTGTGGATAGTAGATTGGGGAACAGAGTCGTCAACACCGATAAACAAATTCTGTGCGGTATTTGCAACTCTGCTGTAAAGAGCATCGGTTATTCTAAGCTTTCTTTCTCTTGCTCTTAAATAGGTGTCTGCCGCATCTGCGAACTGATAATAATTACCTTCACTATCGGTATAGTCGGTGGAAAGGAGCTGACCGTTAGCGCCGTACTTATAATTAGCTACAATGTTGTTTACGGTAAGGTTGCTGCCGCTTAGGGTAGGTCTTGCCGCAAAGGCGTACTGGTTACGCAAGAAGCCGTACATCGCGCTCTCTAAATCGGCATAGCCCACGGTGGAGGCAAGACGCATTACCGTGTCGAAGAGAACAACGTTCTTTTCGGCGCAAAGTACTTCCAGATAATCGATAATCTCTTGTTCCTTTGCCGAAAGAGTATAGCTGCCCAATGCTTTACCCTGTGTTGCGATAGAATCGTCGGTATCGAAGAAGGGTGCGCGGGAGCCAACCAAGCCGCCGGAGAAGAGCATATCCAAGGAAATTACAAAATTGTTAGCCAACTGAACGTCGGGGTCGGTCTTTAACCAGTTAAGCAATTCCTCGGGGTTACCCTGGTCAGAGCAGTTGGTGGTGGTATCTGCATCGTTATTAAGGGTATTGGAATAGTATTCCAAATCGGGAACGATAAGCTCTATACCCGATGCCTGTGCAAGATACTGTGCTCTGTCGATGTTTACGGGACGGTTATCAAGGGGAATATAAACCACCTTGGTGCCGTTATCCTTGGTAAACTTATATTGGTTGCCGAAGGTTACGGTGGGTTCTGCCTTGGCTATACCGTCGATCTTAACGGTGGGAACAAGGGTGTTGTTTCTGGGGTTATAGCCTATAGAAATGGTTACGTTGTAAACGCTTTTGTCGTAGGTCATACCCGCAACGCCGTCGTTAACCTCGGTAATGGTATAATTATAGGTTTTGTTAATGTCGTCCTTGGTGAACCTAAGGTTACCACCGATAAACGCCTGACCGTTTACGTCAGAGGTTGCCTCTGCCACGGTTTGACCGTTGGAAAGGTTCTTAAGCACAAAGTGGAAGCCGCTTGCGCCCGCTTGGTAAATTTCGCCCCCTGCGTTGGTAAGGGTTTTGTTTACG
>JAFYOG010000142.1 GCA_017560285.1 Clostridia bacterium | reverse complement strand
CATCGGGGTTTTTATATTCCTCGGTAAACACTATTTTAGAAACCACCGATTCTGCCAACCCGCTTTGACGGGGCACCCCAAACTTGGTGTCGAAGGGGCTTTCTATATAGGCAATGGGGGTTATTGTGTAGCTGTGGCTCATTTTTCGTCCCTCATAAGCGAAATAATTATGTCAACCATTTTGTCCATAGACTGTACCGAAACAAATTCGTGAACGCTGTGGAAGTTTACTCCGCCCGTAGAAAGGTTGGGGCAGGGCAAGCCCTTAAAAGAAAGCTGTGCGCCGTCGGTGCCGCCGCGTATGGGAACTATTTTAGGCTCTACGCCGTTCTTTTTCATTGCGTTTACGGCGTTTTCGATAATATGCATATGGGGCAGGATTTTTTCCTTCATATTAAAATAGCTGTCTTTAATTTCGGCGGTAACCGTGCCTGCACCGTATATTTCGTTAAGGCTGTTAACAAGCTCTGCCGCAAAAGCCTTCTTTTGTTGGAACAGCTCTATATCGTGGTCGCGTATTATGTAAACCAACCTTGCGTTGCTTTCGTCGCCGCTGACCGAGCAAAGGTGGAAAAACCCTTCGTAGCCCTCGGTGTTGGCAGGGGTTTGGTTGGCGGGCATACGGTTTATAAACTCTGCGGCGATAAGCGATGCGTTCTTCATTTTGCCTTTTGCACTGCCGGGGTGGATGTTTATGCCCTTTATGGTTATAACCGCCGATGCGGCGTTAAAGTTTTCGTATTCCAATTCCCCAAGCTCGCCGCCATCTACGGTATAAGCCCAATCACAGCCGAATTTTGGGATATCGAACCTATCTGCGCCCCTGCCTATTTCTTCATCGGGGGTAAAGCAAACCCCAATTCTGCCGTGGCTTATTTCGGGGTGGGAAATAATATGCTGGCAGGCGGTAACAATTTCGGCAATGCCCGCTTTATCGTCTGCCCCCAAAAGGGTGGTGCCGTCGGTAACGATAAGATCCTGACCGATATAGCCGTTAAGGCAAGGAAAATCGGCAACGGTTATAGAAACGTCTTGGTTAAGCTGTATATCGCCCCCGTTATAGGTTAAACGGCGGGGCTTTATGTTATCGCCGCAAACAGCGGGTGCGGTATCCATATGGGCAATAAACCCAATTTTAGGGTCGGCTTCTCTGCCCGCCGTGGCGGGAACAGAAGCATAAACGTAGCCGTTTTCGTCTATGGCAACCTCTTCCATCCCAATGCTTTTAAGCTCTACCGCCAAATATTCCGCAAACACAAGCTGTGCCGCCGTAGAGGGGCAGGTTTGGGATTCCTCGTTGGAATTTGTGCCAAAGGTTAGGTATTTTAAAAATCTTTCGGATGCGGTCATAACATATCTCCTAAAAATTCGTATATTTCGTCTAAATAAAGCTCGGGGTCTACCGCATAGCATAGCCCATGCTCTGCCCCCTTTACCACAACCAGCCGCTTTTTGGGTGCGGCGCAGGCGTTATAGTTATCTATGCTCATTTGGCAGGGCACAAAGCTGTCGGCATCGCCGTGGAAAAACAAAATGGGGATTTTGCAATGCTTCATAGCCTCTAAAGGCGAAAATTTATCTAAATTAAAGCCGCCGAAAACCAAAGCGCCAAGCTTTACAAAGGGGTAACAAAGGTTTGGGGGCAGGTGCATTTCGCTTTTTATAACCTTTTTTATAATATCCTTTGGGGTTGTATAGGCGCAATCGGCAATAACGGCAATAACGTTACTTGGCATTGTTTGGGCTGCCGCCATAAGCACCGTTGCACCCCCCATAGATATACCCGAAAGTATAATTTCCCCCTTAGGGCTTATGTTCTTTACAACGTATTCAACCCAAGCAACGCAATCCCTATGCTCTTTTATACCAAAGGTTATTACCCTGCCATGGCTTTTTCCGCTGCAACGCTGGCTAACAAGCAAAACGTTCCTGCCCTGTGCAAAGCAACGGAACATTCCGCCGATTAAATCACGCTCTGCCGAGCTTTTATAGCCGTGGAACATTATTTCTATGGGGGCGGTTTTATCTATTTCGTAATACCTTGCGTAAAGGGTTAACCCGTCGTAGGATTTTATAAAATGCTCGGTATATTCCCGTTCCCGCGCGGCATCGTGCCAGCCCCGCATTGCAGGGTGGTAGGGCTCGTATAAAGCGCCCTTGGGCAACGGGTATTGCTTTGGGTTGTTTTGGTAAGGCTTTTTTCTTTTTAGGTAGAACGCCTTTCTAAAGCAACCGTATGCAACCGCAAGACAACAAGCCGCCGCAATTAACGCCGATATAATTACAACCAAAAACGTTTGCATAACTCACCCCAAAATATAATACGTATAAATTTTACCATTAATTTATTCTATTTTCAACTTATAATATTAATTTTATGCAATAATTACGCCCTTTGGAAATACCAAAGGGCGTTTTTATTAAAGATTATAATATCTGTCGAATTCTGCGGGGTGGGGAATCTTTGCCAATTCACGGCATTCCGCACGCTTATTCTTAATAAAGTTATCAATAAGCTCTTTGGGGAACACGTTACCTGCGGTAAGGTAATCGTTATCCTTTTCCAATGCGTCCAAGGCCTCCTCCAAAGAAACGGGAAGATGGCTTAACTTTGCCTTTTCCTCGTCGCTTAAATGATAAAGGTTTACGTCGTAGGGGCCCCAGCCGTTGGCGTGGGGGTCGATTTTATTTTTAACACCGTCAAGACCTGCCATAAGTATTGCCGCATAGCAGAAATAAGGGTTACAGGTAGCATCGGGGTTGCGAAGCTCGAAACGGCGCTTATCGGGACTCTTTGCATAAGCGGGAATACGTATAACCGCACTTCTGTTGCTGGTGGCATAGCCAACGGTAACAGGCGCCTCGAATCCGGGAACAAGACGCTTAAAGGAGTTTGTGCTGGGATTGGTAATGGCGCAAAGGGATGCAATATGCTTTAACAAACCGCCCATAAAGTAGTGTGCGGTTTCGCTTAAATGGGAATATCCGTTATCGTCCGAGAAAACGGGGTTTCCGTCCTTAAACAACAGCATATGAACGTGCATACCGCTGCCTGCCTCGCCGTAAATGGGTTTGGGCATAAAGGTTGCGGATTTGCCGTATTTTAATGCGGTGTTGTGGATAATGTATTTTATCATCATAGTGGCGTCTGCCATATGAACAACCTCGCCAAGCTGGGGTTCTATTTCAAACTGACCGGAAGCCGCGACCTCGGGGTGGTGATAGTTAATGTCTATGCCCATTTCCTTCATAAGCAAGCACATTTCGCTGCGGCATTCATAGGAGGTATCAAAGGGTTTTGCAATGTGGTAATTTTTTTGCTTTGCAACAACCACGCCCTTGCCTTGGGAAGTGCTGTTCCAATAGGATTGCTCGGCATCCACTGCCGCACCGATATAGTTGCCGTCTACGCCCCAAGAAACGTTATCAAACAGGTAAAATTCAAATTCGGGAAGAATTTTCATAGTGTCGGCAACACCGCTTGACTTCATATATTCCACAGCGGCACGGATAATGTTGCGGGGATATTGGGCAAGAGGACGGTTTTCCTCGGCGCCGATAATCATTGCGTTGCCCGTCATAGAAAGGGTGGGAATTTCGCAAAAAGGGTCTATAACAGCGGTGTCGGGGTCGGGAATAAACACCATATCGCTTTTTTCCACAACCGCATAGCCGTAGTTGGATGCATCAAAGCCTATACCGCTTTTCATAGTGTCTTCCGAAAAATTCTCGGCAGGAATGGTAACGTGACGGTATTGACCGTTAATGTCTACCATCTTAAAATCAACCATTTTAATGCCCTGCTCTTTTATAATCGCCAAAACGTCGTTAATAGTCTTTGCCATAAATTGCACTCCTTTGGTTTTTACTTAATTAAAGTATAGCAGTATTTTCATTTGTAGTCAAGGGCTATGCTAAAATAGTGCCGCTTTCTGCCCTTCGAATCTCTT
>JAFYOG010000141.1 GCA_017560285.1 Clostridia bacterium | reverse complement strand
GCCGTAATGGAATACCGAAGCCGCAAGACCTGCATCGATATCAGGCACCTGCTTGAATAAATCGATAAAATGTTGAACGGACCCTGCACCGCCCGATGCAATTACGGGCACTTTTACAACATCGCATACTTGCTGAAGAAGCTCTATATCAAATCCGTTCCTAACGCCATCGGTATCGATAGAATTTATAACAAGCTCTCCTGCTCCTGATTCAACGCCGTTTTTTATCCAAGAAATCGCTTCTATTCCGGTATCTTCCCTGCCGCCTTTGGCAAACACGCGAAATTGACCGTCTACGCGCTTTATATCGGCAGAAAGGACAACGCATTGACTGCCGAATTTTTTTGCAGCCTCGTAGATAATAGCAGGATTACGTATAGCGCCTGAATTTACACTTACTTTATCGGCACCGCTATCTAAAACTCTTGAAAAATCATCAACGGTATTTATGCCGCCGCCTACAGTTAGAGGAATAAATACGTTAGAAGCAGATTCTTTTAAAATATCGGCAAACAGCTTTCGTTCCTCTACAGATGCGGTTATATCGTAAAAAACAAGCTCGTCTGCGCCGCTGTCGCTGTATTCTGCAGCCAGCTTAACGGGAGAATCTACGTCGTTTAAGCCGAGGAAGTTTTTTCCCTTAACTACTCTGCCGTTTTTTACATCAAGGCAAGGGATAATTCTCTTTGTAATCATTATCTACCCTCCGCCAACGAAATAGCTTCGGCAAGGTCGATATTTCCGTTATAAATTGCTTTGCCCAATATAGCGCCGTAAGTACCGCAGGCAATTAGTTCTTTTATATCATCCAAAGACGTTACACCGCCGGATGCGATCAAATTTAATTTATATTGGGAAAGTATCTCTTTGTATAATTCCGTATTAGTGCCGGACAAGGCGCCGTCCTTAGAAATATCGGTGCATATAATTGTGTTTATACCTAAGGAAAGCATTTCTCCGATAAATTCTATAGTAGGAATTCCGCTTTGCTGTGTCCAACCGCTAATAGAAACTATACCGTCGCGGTCATCTACACCAACGGCGATTTTTGTTCCAAATTCAGAAATTGCTTCTTTTAAGAAAGCTTTATCCGATACGGCAGAAGTACCCAAAATTATACGGTCTGCACCTACGTTTACATATTTATCTACAGTGCTGATATTGCGAATACCACCGCCGATTTCACAAGGTATGCCAACAGATTTGATTACTTCCGAAACGGTATTAAAATTAGAGGATTCACCAGCTCGAGCACCCTCTAAATCTACCAAATGAATATAGCTTGCGCCTTTTTCTACAAAGCTTTTCGCAATATCCAACGGAGTGCCGTATACTGTCATTTGGTTATAGTCGCCCTTGAATAAACGAACGGCTTTTTTATCGAATATATCTATAGCGGGTAAAATTTGCATACAACACCTATATTTCACAAAAAGATTTTAAAATCATTAAACCTGCATCACCGCTTTTTTCGGGATGATACTGTGCGCCCATAACGTTTCCCTTTTGAACAGAAGCCGTCAATAGCGAAGAATATTCCGTACGGGCGGTGATATATTCAGCAGGACATTCCGCATGGAACGAGTGAACGAAATATACGAATTCTCCATCGCGGGTATATTTATATATATCACCCTTGTTTTCAGAGAAAACTAATCCGTTCCAACCAATATGGGGTATTTTATTGCCATTTACAAGAGGTTCGATAGACACAACCTTACCGGGGATCAATCCAAGTCCCTCGTGTACGCCAAATTCAAGGCCTTGTTCAAACAAAAGCTGCATACCAAGGCATATTCCCATCAAAGGCATTTTTTCGTTAGCGGCTTTAATAACCGCATCACCCATACCTGTTTTTTTCAACGCTAATGCCGCATCGCCAAAGGCGCCGACACCGGGAAGAATAATTCTGTCGCATTTAGCAATGGCAGATTCGCTGTTAACCAATTCGGATTCAATACCTAAGTAAGCTAACGAAGATTTAAGGGAAAATAAATTCCCTACGCCGTAATCTATAATGCCAACCATTATAATACTCCTTTAGTCGAAGGCAATACGCCTTCGCGGCGGGGATCAAAGCAGGTGGCATCGTCCATAGTGCGACCAAACGCCTTAAAACAGCCTTCGATAATATGGTGAGTATTTCTTCCCGCCAGCTTTTTAATATGCAAAGTAAGCTTTGCATTGCGTACAAAGGAAAGGAAAAATTCGCTAACAAGTTCGGTATCGAAATTTCCTACCTTTTTTGCGGGAACATCTAAATCAAAAGCCAAATGAGGTCTGCCGGAAATATCTACAGCTACCAAAGTTAACGCTTCGTCCATAGGAATAATCTTATCTGCATAGCGCTTAATGCCCTTCATATCGCCTAAAGCTTCGGCAAACGCTTTGCCTAAGCAAATGCCTACGTCTTCAACGGTGTGGTGGGCATCAACATCTAAATCTCCCTTGCATTTTACGGTTAGATCAAACATACCGTGGGATGCAAACAAGGTAAGCATATGATCAAAAAAGCCTACACCTGTATCGATATCACTTTTGCCTGTTCCGTCGATATTAAGCTTTAATACTATATCAGTTTCTTTTGTTGTTCTGTTAATTTCGGAAGTTCTCATTTTACGCCTCCAACTATATCTTTCAACGCTATAATTACCGCGTTCATTTCTTCGGGTG
>JAFYOG010000140.1 GCA_017560285.1 Clostridia bacterium | reverse complement strand
TTTTGCAAAAGGGCGAAAATATGAAGTATTTACAGCTCGAAAAGGGCGAAAGCATTGATAAAGCGGAAATTATAGGGATTTTTGATATAGATACCGCAAGTATTTCGGATGCTACGAAGGATGTTTTTAAGCGAAAAGAAGAGGAAAAGGGCGTTGTAAGCTTATGCAACGACCTGCCAAAATCCTTTTTGCTGTGTGATAACGAATATACCGACAGAATTTATATAACGGGGCTTTCGGTAGAAAGCATTCGTAAACGAATTGAAACCGAGAAGGGAGTAAAAATACTATGGAAGAAATGAATATGAACCAAATGCCCGAGGAAAATAACTACGGCGACAGTCAGATTCAGGTTTTAGAGGGGCTGGAGGCTGTTAGAAAGCGTCCGGGTATGTATATCGGTACAACCTCGGTAAAGGGTCTGCACCACCTTATAAGCGAAATCGTGGATAACTCTATCGACGAGGCTTTGGCAGGCTTTTGTAAGAACATTACCGTTACCTTGCACAGCGACGGCAGCTGCGAGGTTAGGGACGACGGCAGAGGTGTTCCCGCAGGTATTCATCCCACGGTAGGCAAGCCCACCTTGGAGGTTATTTATACCATTCTTCACGCAGGCGGTAAGTTCGGCGGCGGCGGTTATAAGATTGCAGGCGGCTTGCACGGCGTTGGCGCCAGCGTTGTTAACGCTCTTTCCAAAAGGGTAGAGGTTAGAAACCACCGCGACGGCAAGGGCTATTATATTGCCTTCGAGCGGGGCAACGTTGTAGAGGATTTCCGCGAAACCGGTGATACCGAGGTTCACGGCTTGCACGTGCGCTTTTGGCCCGACGAAGAAATTTTCGAAACCGTAGAATTCGATTACGAAACCGTTAAAACAAGGTTAAGAGAGCAATCCTTCCTTAACGCAGGGGTTTCTATTACCATTGCCGACGAAAGAAGCGGTCAAGAGGAAAACTTCTGCTTTGAGGGCGGTATAAAATCCTTTGTAGAATTTTTAAACCACAAAAAGGGCGCAGACCCCATTCACCCCGTTATTTACGTAAACGGCGAAAAGGGCTCTTCCCAAGCGGAAATTGCGTTGCAGTATAACGATTCTATAACCGATTCTATACTATCCTTTGCAAACAATATGCACACCGTAGACGGCGGTACCCACGAAACCGGCTTTAAGGTTGGTTTAACAAAGGCGCTTAACGATTACGGCAAAAAATATAACGTATTTAAGAACGACGAAAAGCTTACCGGCGACGACGTGCGTGAGGGCTTAAGCGCGGTTATTTCGGTTAAATTAGAGGATGCTCAGTTCGAAAGCCAAACCAAGGCAAAGCTTGGTAACAGCGAAATAAGAACTCTTGTGGAAAGCATCGTTAACGAAAAGCTATCTGTATTTTTCGAGGAAAACCCCGAAACCGCAAGAACAATTATAGAAAAATCTATTCTTGCCGCCCGCGCCCGCGAAGCAGCCAAGCGTGCAAGAGAGCTAACCCGCCGTAAGGGGCTTTTGGAATCCAGCTCTTTGCCCGGAAAATTGGCAGACTGTAACGAAAGACGTATGGAATATACCGAGCTCTACTTGGTAGAGGGTGATTCGGCAGGCGGTACGGCAAAGGATTGCCGCGACAGCCGTTTCCAAGCGATTTTGCCCTTGCGCGGTAAGATTTTGAACGTAGAAAAGAACCGTATCGACAGAATTTATTCCTCGGTGCAGATAATTCCCATTATTCTTGCATTGGGTACGGGTATCGGCAGCGAATTTGATATAAGCAAGCTTCGCTACGGTAAAATTATTATTATGGCGGATGCCGACGTAGACGGCTCCCACATAAAAACCCTGCTTTTAACCTTCTTCTTCCGTCATATGCGCCCGCTTATAGATGCAGGCCACGTTTATGCGGCGATGCCCCCCTTATATAAGGTTTACCGCGGCAAGCAGCAAAGATACGCTTTCTCTGACGAAGAAAGAGATATGTATATAGAAGAGCTTGGCGGCAACGCACAGGCAGAACGCTATAAAGGTCTTGGCGAAATGGACCCCGACCAGCTTTGGGATACCACCATGGACCCCGAAAAGCGTATTCTTAAGCGTATTACCGTAGAGGATGCGGTAGAAGCAGACGCATTGTTTAACGTTCTTATGGGCGATAAGGTTGAACCCCGCCGCGAATTTATAGAATTGAACGCTAAATACGCTAATCTTGACACTTAATTCAAGCTATCGCTTGCAATCAAGCTATCGCTTGCAATCAAAATGCCAAGGCATTTTGATTGTTCTTTGTGAGCATCGTACACTCGCGTCAAGTTTGTGCGCGCCTTCGGCTTGTCCAAACTTGCGATGCTCTAAGGAATAAAAATCCACGCGCATGTCGCGGATTTTTATGAGAAATTATTTATAATTCTTCATTCTTCATTTTTCATTCTTCATTTAACTTGAGGTGTAGCAAATATGGCACACGAATACGATTACAGTAACCACGAAGAACAGGTTATACATAATATCGGCATAGAAAACGAAATAAAAAGCTGTTATATCGACTATGCAATGAGCGTTATCGTCGGCAGAGCATTGCCCGACGTTAGGGACGGTATGAAGCCCGTACACCGCCGTATTCTTTACGCGATGTACGAAGATAGGCTTACCTACGATAAGCCCTTCCGTAAATCGGCTACCACCGTCGGTAACGTGCTTGGTCGCTACCATCCCCACGGCGACGCATCGGTTTATGATGCTATGGTGCGCTTGGGGCAGGATTTCTCGTTGCGCTATCCGTTAATAGATAAGCACGGTAACTTCGGTAACATCGACGGCGACCCCCCTGCGGCTTACCGTTATACCGAGGCAAGAATGTCCCGCATTGCCGACGAAATGTTAGAGGATATCGAAAAGGACGTTGTTGATTTCGTTCCCAACTTCGATAATATGCGTAAGGAGCCGGTGGTGCTTCCCTCCCGCTTCCCCAACCTTTTGGTTAACGGCAGCGTGGGTATTGCGGTTGGTATGGCTACCAACATTCCCACCCATAATATGAAAGAGGTTATCGAGGCCACCCAATATCTTATGGACAACCCCGATTGCTCTATCCCCGACCTTATGCAGTTTGTAAAGGGCCCCGATTTCCCCACCTATGGTACCATTTACGGCACCAGCGGTATTTACGAAGCATATATGACAGGCCGCGGCAAGGTGCGTGTGCGCGCAAAGGCGCATTTCGAGGAAAAGAACAACCGCACAAGCATTATTATTACCGAGCTTCCCTACCAGGTTAACCGTTCTATGCTGTTGGACAGCATGGCAGAGCTTGTTAAGGATAAGAAGATAGAGGGCATTAGCGATATCCGTAACGAATCCGGCAAGGCGGGTATGCGTATTGTTGTTGACCTTAAAAAGGACGCTAACCCCCAGATAGTTCTTAATTTGCTTTATAAATATACCCAGCTGCAGGATACCTGCGCGGTAAATATGGTTGCCCTTGTTAACGGCGTGCCCAGATTGTTAAACCTTAAAGAGGTTCTTACACATTATCTTGTTCACCGCAAAGAGGTTGTTACCCGCAGAGTTAAGTTCGACCTTGCCAAGGCAGAGCACGAAGCCCACATTTACGAGGGCTATAAGATTGCTATTGATAATATCGACGAGGTTATTAACATTATCCGCGCAAGCGCAAGCATTGCCGATGCAAAGGCGCGGTTAATGGAACGCTTTGCTTTGTCCGATATTCAGGCGCAGGCTATTGTAGATATGACCTTGGGCAAGCTTTCGGGTATGGAACGCCAGAAGATAGAGGACAGATTGGCAGCCCTTTATGCACTTATAAAGGAATTAAAGGAAATTCTTGCCGACGAAGCCAAGCTGGACGCTATTATTAAAGAAGACCTTGAATATATAAAGAACAAATACGGCGACGAACGCAGAACCGATATTGTAGAAGCCGAAAACGATATTCTTATCGAGGACCTTATCCAGCGCGAAACCTGTGTTATTACCGCAACGAGAGCAGGCTATATTAAGCGTCTGCCCAGCGATACCTACCAAGCACAGCGCCGCGGCGGTAAGGGTATTACCGGTATGGGCACAAGGGAAGAGGATATTGTAGAGGACGTTATTATATCCCACAGCCACGATTTCTTGCTTATGTTCTCTAACACGGGCAGAGTTTATATTAAAAAGTGCTACGAAATTCCCGAAAGCGCAAGAACCGCCAAGGGCACAAACCTTGTTAACCTTCTTGCACTTGATGCCGAGGAAAAGATTACCGCAATATTGCCGGTAACCGAATTTACCGAGGAGCAAAACCTTGTTCTTATTACAAGAAAAGGCGTTGTTAAGCGTATTAACCTTATGGCTTACAAGACCAAGCGCCAAAACGGCTTGTATGCTATTAATCTTGATGATGGCGACCAGCTTCTTTACGTGCTAAAGACCGCAGGTAACGACCATATTATGGTTGCAACCAACCGCGGCGTATCTATTCGCTTTGACGAAAACGACGTACGGGAAATGGGCAGACAAGCCCGCGGTGTAAGAGCCGTTATGCTGGAAGAAGAGGATTACGTTGTGGGCGCAGGCGTTATTCCCCAAGGTATCGACGGCGAGGAGCTTTACGTTCTTACCATTACCGAAAACGGCTTTGGTAAACGCAGCCTTACCGAGGAATACAAATGCCAGAACCGCGGCGGTAAGGGTCTTAAGTGCCACGGCATTTCTGATAAAACCGGTTATTTGGCAGGCGTTCGCTTGGCGAAGATTACCGACGAGGTTATGCTTATTACCGATGGCGGCGTGATAATACGTACCCGCGTTTCCGAAATTCCCGTTTATGGCAGAGCCGCATCCGGCGTAAGAGTAATGCGCTTGGGCGAGGGCGCAAGCGTTGCAAGATTTGCCCTTGTTGACCCCGATGCCGAGGCAGAGGATAAGCCCGAGCTTAACGAGCTTGCCTTGCAGGGCGAAGAAACCGAAATTTTGGCAGAAACCGCAGAAGCACCCGTTGGTGGGGAGGAATAAAATATGGCTTTAAAAGTATTTATACTTGAAAACAGCTCTACAAAAAAGCAAAGACAAACCGATATTCAAAACGCAGTGCGCGAATACCTTAAAAACCCCAAGGTAAAGGTGGTTTTCGAGGAAAACGGCAAAATTACCCTTGAAAACGTCGAAAAGAAGCTTTATGTATCGCTTACCCGCGCAAACAAGGTTATGCTTGTTGCCCTTTACGAAAAGCCCATTGGCATCGACGGCGAATATATGCCCCGAATGATAAAGAACGAGGATAAGGTAGATTACGCTATGCTTGCCCAAAAGTTCTTTTCCGAGGAAGAGGCAGATTATATGCACGAAAGTATGCCCGAAAACGAGGGCGAAAACTTCCTAAAGATTTGGGTTCGCAAGGAAGCGTATATTAAAGCCGCAGGCAAATCCTTGGCGGATTTCCCCAAGTTCTCGGTTGTAGACGGCTTGCGTTTTCTTCCCAAGGTTAACGGAATTTCGTTAAAGAAGTTCGCCATAAAGTTCCCCGAATGCGAAGATTACTTCTTTGTTATCGCAGGGGTAGAATAAAGATTATAAAAAACCACGGGAAACCGTGGTTTTTTAGTTAAGAGAGAACAGAGAAGAGAGAAGAGAGAAGAGAAACGGTAAGTTTTTTTGCGAAAAACAAAAATGACGGTTTTAACCGTCATTTTTTATTATATCGCATTTTTTGTATTCACACCGCGTTGCCTGCGGCATAGCCGGTAGAAAAGGCTATTTGCAGGTTAAAGCCGCCGGTATAGGCATCTAAATCTATAACCTCGCCTGCAAAATAAAGGTTAGAAATAAGCTTAGATTCCATAGTTTTTGGGTTAAGCTCGTTGCAATCCACCCCGCCGCCG
>JAFYOG010000024.1 GCA_017560285.1 Clostridia bacterium | reverse complement strand
GTCCAAATTCTAAAAAAGCGCAACCGCTTTTCCTCTTCGTTTTCTGCAGAATTTAAATAGTCCAAATCCGCATCAACACAGGCAAAACGTGTAATGCGGTAATCGATATCTCTAATCAATTCCACGTCGATTCCAATTTCCCCATTATGCGCAACGCAAACCGCCATATCCTTGCAATGGCTAATGCTAAAAAACGTTTCGGCGTTAAGGCAATAGGGCTTTCCGTTTTCGGTCTTGGCAAACAAAATATCCTTTTCTGCCAATCCGCAAAGGGCGGAAACAGCCTTCCGTGCAAGCCATTCCCCCAAAACCGACCGCTTTTTGTCGCCCTCAAACCGCATTCTTTCGACCTCTGCCTGCCGCGAGCAGGACATAATTCCATAGGCACGTTCGTATTCTTCGTTTGTAACCTCGCCTATTTTACCGTAAAAAAGCTCCATTTTACTTGGCTTCTTCGGGGTTAGCGTCTTTTTTCTTGTTCTTCTTAAAGCCCTTAACCGCTTCTGCAATCTTGGCAATAATGCTCTTTTTGCTTGCTTCGGCAGGCGCGCAAATATTAACCGCGGTAACCTCGCCGTCCTTAATAACCAAAAAGCTCATAGGTGTAACCGTAACCTTTGCGCCGCTGCCCGAGGGAGTGTTGGATTTTTTTGCATCCACGTTAACTATATTAGCGCCGCCCCCTGCAAAGCCCGCAGAGATTTTAGAAACGGGTATAATAACCATACCGTCTATCTGGGTAATTTCGCCCATAACGGAATTTGCGCTTGCCATTTCCACAGCCTTATCTGCGGTAAAAGACATTAACTGCATTAAATTAGCCGCCGCGCTTGCTTTGGTTGCCTTGTTATCGTTGTTCATTTGTAACCTCCGTGCTGTTTTTGGAAATTTCTGCCATATCGCCCATAGCGTTTATAAAAGCCGAAAGCAAATGGCGTATCCGTACCGAAATTCTAATATCAAATTCTATTTTGCTGTCGCCGTCAAAATCGCATCCGATGCGAACGTCTTCGGCGCCTTTTTTCGTGTTAATGCTTGCGGTTAAATACCCAACCAAGGGGTAAACCGATGCACAAACCAAGCCGTAATCCATAGCCGCATCTGCCGCATCGCCGTCGCCGCAAATTATTAAAAGCCCAAGCTTTTCTAACCTTAGCTTGCTAAAAATAAATTTTATCTGCCCTGCAAAAACGGTTATTAACGCCACCGCAGTGCCAACCTTTTCACTAACACCGCTTGCGGTTTTATCTTGGTTATCAAAAACGTCCAAGCCAAACAGCTTTTTAATTTTTTTACCTATTTTGCTTTCTTTTTTCTTCCCGCCAAAGCTAAAGCACAAAACCTTAATCCTGTATCTAAGCCTGCCGTCTTGGTCATAGCTTAAGCACAGCTTTAACCGCAAGCAGGGAATTAACAAAAGCAATAAAACTATTAACCCTAAAATAACCGCAAGAGAAATCCCTATAATCTTTAAAGCAACCATTATAAAAACTCCCCTCACTATTATTTGCCTTTAATTTTAACACATACCCTTTATAAAATCAACCGCCGAAGTTTATTTCGTACCAAATTATAAAGGTATAAACCGTCCAAACCGGCTTATAATTGTTGGCTTTGCCGTTTTTGTGGTCGTCTAACAGCTTGTTAATTCTCTTTACCTTAAAGAATTTTTTTGCAACCTCGCCGTTAAATTTTTCCTTTATGGCGGTATAATAATCATCCCGCTTTATCCAATCCCGCAAGGGAACGGGGAACCCAAGCTTCTTTCTGCCGTAGGCATCGTTGGGTATAGCGTTCTTCGCCGCCATACGGAATGCGTATTTGGTCATTCCGCCCTTAAGCTTATATTCATCGGGCAACCCCATCGCAAGGTCAATAACGTCCTTGCTTAACAACGGGAACCTCGCCTCAATGCCCCATCTGTCGGCACTTCTTGCCACGCAGTGAACAAAATCGTTTATAAGCCAAAAATAATAATCAATAGCCTGCCGTTGCTTCATGGTGGTGCAGCTTTCGTACCTATCGTAATATTCCGCCACCACGTCCTTGGTGCAAATGCTACCCTTAACGTTAACAAGCTTTTTCACGTCTTTATCCCTAAAAATACGGTCAAGCCCAATGTGATAATCCCTTAATTTTCTTCCCCTGCGTGTAAAGAAATCAAATTTTTTGCTTGGTATCCAAGCGGTAAGAATATACGCCAAATGCCGTATAAAATAGGGAAGTGCCATATATTTTTTGTGGGTAAGTTCTTCTTTATAAGAATTATACCCACCAAAAAGCTCGTCTGCGCCCTCGCCGGATATTATAGCGTCAACCTTTTCGCTTGCCGCCCCCGCACCAAAATAAATCGATGCAACCGAGGGGTTAGATAAAGGCTCGTCCATAAAATAAACAACGTTCTTATATTCCGCCAAATATTCCTCGGGGTTAATAATCCGCACGTGGTTTTCTATCCCAAGTATATCCGCAAGCTCCTTGGTATAAACCGATTCGTCGTATTTACTGTCGCTGTACCCTGCGGTAAAGGTGTTCTTCGGCTTTGCCACGCTTGCAATATAAGAGCTGTCCACACCGCTTGATAAAAAGCTTCCGTAATTATCTATAGCGTGCATATTAACCGCTTCTTCAACGGTTTTGTGTATGTCCTTTATAAATTCGTCAATTTCCTTGTCGTCCTTGCGGAACTCAAGGGCAAAAAAGCATTCCTTGCTAAATTTTCCGCCCTTAAAGCTAATAAAATGCCCCGGCTCCAAGCGGTAAACGCCCTTAATAAGCGTTTCGCTTGTGGGCACCGACCCAAAGCACAAAAACGGGCTTACGGCATCTTCGTTAAGCTCCTTTTTAAAACCGCAAAAATGTTCAAACCCGCGGGTGTTGGTGGCAAAGGCAATACCGCCATTTGTTAAGGTATAATATACCGACCGCATACCGCTGCCGTCACGGGCAATAAAAAGCTCCTGCTCGGCTTCGTCATATATAGCAAAGGCAAACATACCCTTAAGCTGCTTTACAACGTCCTTGCCAAGGCTTTTATATCCTGCCAAAACCGCCTCTGCATCCTGCAATGCATTGGGCGCAATATCATTTTTGTTATAAATTCTGCCGCTAAAAACAATATGCAAGCCGTCAGCCGATTTATAATCGGTTCTGCCGTCGTCAAATCTGGGCGATAACTGTTTTTGCGCCAAAACGCAACCGCCGTCAAAAATATAGCTTTTTCCGTCCTTATAAGGGGAAATTTCGTTTAAAACACGGTTAATATCCGTGCCGTAAAAGCCCCCTGCATACCCTGCAAAAGCAAACATATATAACCTCTAAAAATAATATTACATCATATTTTACCACAAAAATATTAATGTTTCAATAGTTTATTTCTTCAACCGTAATTTATAAATAAATAAAAAACAAGGCGGTAAAAACCACCTTGCTTTAATTTGGCACTCCCTGCGAGAATCGAACTCACAACTAGCCCTTAGGAGGGGCTTGTTATATCCATTTAACTAAGGGAGCATATTTTTGTCGGTTTAATATGGCGAATACCGCAACGCTTTTAAAAAACCTCGTTTCGCAGTAGGCTTCTACAGCTTCAACTCGGTTTTTCAAATCTTCGCGCATCTTAAACTCGCCAAAGGATTATCGGTTTAATATGGCGAACACCGCTAACGCTTGGTCAACTGCTTCTGCAATATTTTAATGTTATACCCCGAATTTGTCAAGACTTTCGGGCAAAATTGTGCATATAATTAATATGTAGCCCTATAGTTTGTTCAAAAGTGGTATTGCAATTCTTTTTGCGCTGTGTTACAATGACAATGCAATTTTATATTATTTATATATGGAAAAGTGATTATGGAAAAAGTATATCAGACAAAAGTAGTTAAGTTCGGCGGAAGCTCCCTTGCTTCGGCAGAACAGTTCAAAAAAAGTGCAAACATAATTTTGGCGGAAGAAAGCCGCCGCTTCGTGGTGCCCTCTGCACCCGGCAAGCGCTTTAGCGAGGATACCAAGGTTACCGACCTTTTAATTTCCTGCTATAAAAAGAGCGCACGCGGCGACGATTGGTCTGCCGATTTTGCAGAGATTAAAAACCGCTATAACTCTATCATTGCAGAGCTTGGCTTGACCTTGAATTTAGACAGCGAATATGCAATTATCGAGGAAAACCTTAAAAAAGGCACCACTATCGATTATACCGCATCCCGCGGGGAATATCTTAACGGTATGGTTCTTGCAAACTATATCGGCTATGAATTTGTTGATTCCGCAGAGGTTATCTTCTTCGACGAAAACGGCAAGTTTGATGCCGAAAAGACCAACACCGTTCTTTCTGCTCGCCTTGCCGATAAAGAACGCGCCGTTATCCCCGGCTTCTACGGCTCTGCCTTCGACGGCAGCGTAAAAACCTTCAGCCGCGGCGGCAGCGACGTTACAGGTGCTATCGTAGCCCGCGCCGTTTCTGCCGATATTTACGAAAACTGGACAGACGTTTCCGGCTTCCTTATGTGCGACCCCAGAATTGTAAATAATCCCCGTCCCATTAAGGTTATCACCTACCGCGAGCTTCGCGAGCTTTCCTATATGGGCGCATCGGTTCTTCACGAAGATAGCATTTTCCCCGTAAAGCTTGCAGGTATCCCCATAAATATCCGCAACACCAACCGTCCCGAGGATGCAGGCACACTTATCGTTCCCTCTGCCGAAGGATATAAGGATGCCGACGAGCTTATAACAGGTATCGCAGGCAAAAACGGCTTCGCTATCGTTCGTATCGAAAAGGATATGATGAACCAAGAATTAGGCTTCGGTATGCGTGTTCTTAAGGTGTTCTCTGACCTTGGTATGCAGTTCGAGCATCTGCCCTCCGGTATCGATACCATGAGCGTTGTTGTCCACGAGGATGAAATAAAGGGCAGAGAAGACGAGGTTATTGCCGCTATGAAAGAGGCTGTTAACCCCGATTTTATCGAAATCGTTCCCTCTATCAGCCTTGTTGCCATCGTTGGCAGAAATATGGCAGGCACCCCCGGCACCGCCGCAAGAATATTCAGCGCCTTGGCGCGTGTTGGCGTAAATATCCGTATGATCGATCAGGGCTCCAGCGAGCTTAACATTATCGTTGGCGTAGACGAATCTGCGTTCCGCCGCACAATCAAATCTATCTATCTCGAATTCTGCATCGAGTATGAGCTATAAAACAGTCAAAAACCAATCTTCTTTCACCTTTACCGAAAAGAAGAGCGAATTTATAGGCTATTGCGCCCCCGTAAGAACCGAAGCCGAGGCTGTCGCCTTTGTAAACAGCATAAAGAAAAAGCATTCCGATGCAAGGCATAACGTATATGCTTACGTATTGCAAGAAGGCTTTGCCCAACGGTTTTCCGATGACGGCGAACCCCACGGCACCGCAGGTATGCCCGTGCTGGATTCTATCCGTAAGGCAGGCGTAACCGACGTCGCTGTGGTTGTAACCCGTTATTTCGGCGGAATTTTGCTTGGCACAGGCGGCTTGGTTCGCGCTTATACCGCCGCGGCGGTTGGCGCGTTAAAAGAAGCAGGAATTGCCGAGGTTGGGGAATTTTCTCTAATCCGCCTAAAGGCAAACTATTCCGATTACCAAAAGCTAATGCCCCTTATATCCGCAACCAACGCAAGAATAGAGGAAAGCGATTTCGCCACCGACGTATTTCTTACGGTTATGGTGCGCCAAGAGCAAGCCCAATCCTTTATGGCAGATATAACCGAATCTACAAACGGCCGCGTTGCATCCGAAATTGTGGGCACAAAAACAGACTTTATATAAAACAAAAATGCTGTGGTTGACACAGCGTTTTTTATTATCCAACTAAAACCGTCAAATGTTGCCTTGTTAAATAAGTTTATTGGCGATACTTAGAAAAAAGCCTTCCCCTTGGGGGGAAGGGGGACCGCTTTAGCGGTGGATGAGGGGTAGGATGCGAAGCATCCGTTAATAAGTGT
>JAFYOG010000023.1 GCA_017560285.1 Clostridia bacterium | reverse complement strand
CGGGACGAGTTATTAAACCGTCCTACGTTCTGCGTACAGGGCGTTATTGATAAATGCCAGCCGCTAATTAGCGAAATGGTGGAAAAGAATTTAAAAAGACAACTGCTGGAAGGTATAGCGCAGGTATTATGCGACGGAGAATACCACGTAGTAAGAATATCGCGCCAGGAAGAAGTATTACCGCCGTTGCTGCCAACCACATACATACGCAGCATATCGGAAGTAAGGGTAACATACCGGGCGGAACTTAAAGAAGTACAGCATATCAATTACCAGGTAGCAGACGTCTGGAACGAATACAACCGCTGCAAGAAATCAACGGGAAGAAATCACAGAAAGAAAGACCGGGCGAAGGCGCGAAGACTTAGAGCAGAGCGCAAGAAGCAGGCAGCGAGGTTAATATACCATGAATAAACGACAGGCGAAGAAAGCGTACAAGAAGAAATACGGCCACAACCCGCCGAAATCGGAAGCGAAGAACCTTTACGAAGTAGCAGCCAAAGCGGTAGAAGGAATAGCGGCCGGAATAAGACAAATAATGCCAGCTATTACGGCAGCAGTAAACGCAGCAGTAAAAGCAGCTACGGCAGCAGTAGAAAATATTAAGACCATGCCGGAAGAAGAATTTAACAGACTACTGGAAAGTTCAGACCTGGACGAAAGCAGCAAGAACCTGGCAAGGCAGATAAGGAGTACGGGACAGTATGGATTACTTACAATCAATAACAAAGTTCCAGGAGAAAATAGCGAAGGAACAAATACAGAAAGAGGAACGACGGATAATTGAAGACTTCGTAGCAGCAGGAAAGGCAACAAGCCAGGGAATGAACAGCGCTATAAATGCAATGCAGATAGAAAACGCGTTACGAATAGTGCAGAACAGGCCAAAACAGTTAGTAATTGCCAACGCAGCTACGGCAGCAGCCATTAGAAAGTAGTTTAGCCGGGAAGAAGTGGAAATTATCATAACGCCAGCGGTAGAAACCTTAACGGCGTACATAGTCAAAGACGAAGCACTAAAACAGCAGCTTTTGGAAGGGATAGAGCAAAGGGGGTATTAACCATGCAGGTAACAATTAACTTAACGCCAGTTTTAGTAACATTTATTATTTGCGTATTCTTATACGCTATGTGCAAAATGGCACGCAAAGACGAGAAGAAACAGAAGCGCCAGGAAATCGAAGTATCGGACTTCGTAAACCGCAGAAGTATGCACGTAGTAGGCAACGGCCAGGAAGGAGCGGGCAAGCAATGAACATAGTAGCATTATCGGGGCGTCTTACAAAGGCGCCCGTAACAAGGTACGGCGGCCAGGACAGCAGCGTAGCAATTACGCGCTTTACCTTGGCAGTAGACGACAAGGACGGAGCAGACTTTATAAACATTAAATGCCTGGGACGTACAGCGGAATGGGCGGAAAAGTGGTTAAGCAAAGGCAGCAAAGTGGAAGTAAGCGGGAAAATTAAAACCGGACATTACACAAAGGACGGCAAAGAAGTGTACTACACAGAAGTACAGGCCAGCGGGTTAGGTTTTGGAGAAAGCAAAGCGGAAGCAGACGCAAGACAGAATAACCAGCAACCGCAGCCGTGTAGCAGCAGCGACGGTTTTATGAATATCCCGGACGGTATCGACGAAGAATTACCGTTTAACTGAAAAGGAAGGGGACGTAGAAAACATGGAAAACGTAACAGAAAGTACACAAGCGGAAACACAAGAAGAAAAGGCGCCGGAAGAAGGGGCGAAGTATTTAACCGTAACCGACGAAGAATTACAGGCCATGTTACAGGCTGCTGCAAAGGCGGCCATAAAGGAACTGCGCAAAGAAGAAGCAAAAGAGAAAAAGAAAAATAAATACCATGATACATTTAGCTTAATGCGCTGTTACCGGGACGCTACGTTCCATATCGAAAACGCCATAAGCGAAGGCGTGCAGCTTGAACTTGAAGGCATGACAGAAGAACAGCAGGAAATATACTTACGCAGCGTGCGCCGCACAAGGTTTAAAACTTTGCTTATGACAGCGAACATAGACAAAGTAATAGACGAAATGAAAAGGCGCAGAGAAGCAGCGGGCAGGGAATTGGAATACCTGGTATTCGATATGTATTTTATGCAGGGCATGACATACGAACAAATAATAGAGCAGGTAGAAAAGGACAGGGGCGAAAGCCTAGGAAAGAATACACCACGCCGCTGGGTTACTGGAATTATAAACGAAATGTCCGTACTGTTATGGGGGCTGGAAGATGAAAGACAATAGAAGGCAGATAACAATTACAGATAAAGGGCGTACGTATATATTCCAGGTTAATATACTGCTAAAGCCTTGCCACATGGAGCAGTTAAGAAACCAGCTTAAACAGCAGATACAAGAAGGCTGCGTATTATTGCCGCCGGGCGTAGACCTGGTAAAAGGGTAATGGGGAAAGCATGGTAAAAAGCTGGGGTTTTAGTGGTGTATTGCAAATGGTATTATGATAGCATGAAGATAGTAGCAGGCAGCCGGAGCCACGGCAGCAGGCTACTATTTTTACGTTTAGAAAGTAGGTGGAGTTATGAAGGAATGGGCGAAAGCCTTTTACCTGGGGAAGCCATGGAAGCAATGCAGCAGCGCATACATGAAAAGCCAAAACCATATATGCGAACGCTGCGGAGAGCCAGCAAAGATATGCCACCACAAAATATATTTAACCAGGAACAATATAAACAATCCGTACATAACGCTATGCTGGGACAACTTAGAAGCGCTATGCCAGGATTGCCACAACAAGGAACACCACAAGACAGAACCGAAGTTACGTTACCACTTCGACGAAGAAGGGAACATAGTATATACCCCCCTATCGTCCTAAAAAATTTAAGGGGACGAATACCGAGGGGGATACTACAAAATTACCCTGCGGGCGCGCGCGTACGTGGTGTAGGGGGTGGGGTGTCCCGGAAAGGAAGGTATTTTATGGCGAGTAGCAAAGAGAAGACAAAAGAACAGCGGATTAAGTCGGAAAATACCCGACTTAAGGGCGTTTTTAAAGAACTTGACGAGAATAAAAAGAAAGTAGTTATGCCGCTGATACAGAAGGCTGCTTTTATGCACGTGGAACTAGAGGAATTGCAGAAAGTAATCGAAGAAGAAGGCTGCGTATGCGAATACAAAAACGGGGAAAACCAGTACGGTACAAAGAAGTCCCCGGAAGTGGACGTATACAACACCATGATTAAGAATTACACCGCAATAATAAAGACTTTGGCGGAACTTGCACCAGCAGCACCGAAGAAGAAAAAAAGCGGCCTTGCGCTGCTGCGTGAGGAATAACCTATATTGCCATTTAGCAACTATATTTACGAGTACTACGCGAAGATTTGCAGCGGCGAAATAACCGTAGGAAAGTGGATAAAAACTATATACGAAATAGTCGTAAATGCTTTGGAAGCAGGCGACTATTTTTTTAATGCAAAGAAGGCAAACAAGGCCATAAAGTTTATAGAAAATTACTGCCACCATAGCAAAGGCCGGAACGATTTATTAAAGCTGGAATTATGGCAAAAGGCTGCAATTTCTATTATTTTTGGCTGCGTTGATGAACAAAATATACGTATTTTTCGCGAAATTTTTATAGTTATAGGGCGAAAAAATGGTAAGTCGCTGTTTGCGTCTGCCATTATTGCATACATGGCGTACCTGGAACCGGAATACGGCCAGGAAATATACTGCCTGGCGCCAAAATTAGACCAGGCGGCGTTAGTATATGACGGCTTCTATCAAATGGTAAACAACGAAGAAGAATTAAAAGCGGAAGCGAAGAAGCGACGCAGCGACATATACATAGCGGAAACCAACACAGTTATTAAGCCTATAGCATTTAACGCGAAGAAGTCCGACGGTTTTAACCCGCAGTTAGTAGTATGCGACGAAATAGCAGCATGGAGCGGGGACGGCGGCTTAAAACAGTACGAAGTTATGAAGTCTGCGTTAGGCGCAAGACGTCAACCAATGATTTTATCTATATCCACAGCCGGATATATTAACGACAGTATATACGACGAACTTATGAAGCGTGCTACGCAGTTCCTTAAGGGCAGCAGTAAAGAAAAACGCTTGCTGCCGCTGCTTTACATGATAGACGACGTAGAGAAGTGGAACGACATAGAAGAACTTAAGAAGGCCAACCCGAACATGGGCATATCTGTAACGGAAGACTTCTTCCGGGAAGAAATCGCGGTAGCAGAAGGCAGCTTAAGTAAGCGCGCAGAGTTCCTTTGCAAGTACTGTAACATAAAACAAAATAGTAGTATTGCATGGCTGGAAAGCCAGGTAGTAGAGAAGGCAAGCGGAGTTAGAACCGTGGACGGAAAAGAAACGCCGTACACATTAGAAGACTTCCGCGGCTGCTACGCTGTAGGCGGCGTAGACCTATCACAAACAACAGACCTAACGGCGGCCAGCGTAGTAATAGAGCGGGACGGCGTTTTATATTCCTTTTGCCAGTTCTTTATGCCACACGGCCGCATAGAAACACTTACGGCAACGGACGGCATAGCGTACGACATTTTCGTAAAGAAAGGCGTACTTACATTATCCGGGGAAAATTACGTAGATTACAAAGACGTATACAACTGGTATGTAATGCTGCTGGAAAAATACGAAATACGAACGCTTAAAATTGGTTACGATAGGTACAGCGCCCAGTATCTTATTAACGACCTGGCGGGCTATGGCTTCCATACAGACGACGTATTCCAGGGCGAGAACCTAACACCTGTTATACGAGAGTTTGAAGGAATTATTAAGGACGGTAACTTTAAGATATGCAACAACAACCTGCTTAAAGGACACTTCCTTAACGTAGCACTTAAACACAACATGGAAACAAGGAAATTTAGGCCTGTAAAGATAGAGCGGCGCGCCCATATAGACGGCTTCGTATCCGTTATCGACGCAATGACGGTACGGCAGAAGTATTACGACGAAATAGGCGAACTGCTTAAAAATGCAGCATAGAAGGGAGTGAGAAAAACGAGCCTTAAAGACTATTTATTTAAGAGCAAAAAGCAGATAGTAATAGACAACTATTTTAAAATGCTTAATGGATACAGCCCGGTATTTACAACGTACCAGGGCGGGTTATACGAAATGGACTTAACCAGGGCAGCGGTGCATAGATTTGCTACCATGTGCAGCAAATTAAAGCCGGAAATATCCGGGAGCGCTAAAAAGCACCTGGAAAAAACATTACAATTTAAACCTAACTTTTTTATGAGTACGCCACAGTTTATTTACAGGGTGGCTACAATATGGGAAGTGGATAACAACGTATTTATAGTCCCGGTAGAAGACCAGTTAGGCCGCCTTATTGGCTATTATCCTATTTTACCGCAGCGCTGCGAGATTGTAGAAGCTGGCGGCATTATTTATTTGCGTTATCAGTTCGCAAATGGAGAGTATGCAGCTATTGAGTTCGACCGCGTGGGAATTATGACGCAGTACCAGTACAGCGACGACCTTTTCGGGGACGACAACAGGGTATTACGCCCTACCATGCAGCTTTTACATACGCAGAACGAAGGTATTATTAACGCTGTAAAGAATAGCGCTAACATACGCTTCCTGGCAAAAATCGCAAATATGCTTAAGCCGGAAGATATTAAGAAGGAGCGCGAGCGCTTCACAGCAGACAACTTAAGCGAAGACAATAAAAGCGGCATGATTATTTACGACGGTAAGTTTTCGGAACTGAAACAGGTAGACAGCAAGCCGTATACAGTTAATGCGCTGCAAATGCAGCAGATTAACGAAAATGTATTTATGCACTTCGGTACCAACATGGATATTTTGACGAATAAATACGACGAAAATACATGGAACGCGTATTACGAAGGCAAAATAGAGCCGTTCGCTATCATGCTGTCTATTGTAATGTCTAACATGACATACACACCGACGGAATTAAACCGCGGAAACATGATTACATGGACGGCCAACCGTTTGCAGTACGCAAGCAATGCCACAAAGCTGCAAGTATCTACGCAGCTATTCGACCGTGCGTTACTGAACCGTAACGGCGTAATGGATATTTGGAACATGGCGCACGTAGAAGACGGGGACAAGTACTACATACGAAAAGAATATACCGAAGTATCCCAGTTAAATGCTGACGGAGTACCGCAGCAGCCGACGTTTGAGGAACCAGGCGAAGGAACCGGGGATAACCTGGAAGGCAACCAGGCACAGGAAGGGGGTAATTAAAGTGCCAGTAGTAAAAGAAAGAGAATACAGAGCGCTGGCGGCGCCGTTATCCGTAGCGGCGGCAGCAAAGCGCATACAGACGGACTATTACGTAGAAGGCTACGCCACTACATTTAATAGTCCTTATTTATTGTTTGAATTTTCCGACGGGTGGAAGTATTACGAGCGTATCGACAGCCACGCATTAGACAACGCCGACATGAGCGACGTTATCATGCAGTACGACCATACCGGGCGAGTATTCGCAAGAACTGGTAAAACAAAGTCCCTTATTGTCCAGCCGGATAATGTGGGGCTTTTTATGTGCGCGGACTTAGGAAGAACAGACGCAGCACGCAGCTTATACCAGGACATAGAAGCAGAGTTAGTTACTAAAATGTCCTGGGCGTTTACCGTGGCAAAGGATTGCATAACGGAAGATAGAAACGCCCGCACAATCACAAGGGACATTTTGGAAATAAAGAAAGTTTATGACGTTTCCGCGGTTAGTAGGCCTGCTAATGAGGAAACCGAAATAAGCGCGCGGAATTTTGCTACGCGGAGTTACGAGCAAATACAGGCGGAGTACCTGGAACGCCGGGCAAAGTTACTAAAGATAAAGACAATGTTATAACCAAAAATTCCAGTAAAGAAAAGGAGAAAAGAAGTATGCACACATTGCAGGAAATCGAAGCTAGATTAGCTGAAATCAACACAGAAATTACAACCAGGGGCGCGGAAATGTCCGCAGACGAATTAACAGCCCTGGAAACAGAAGTAGCGGGCTTAATCGAAGAAAGAACCCAGTTACTTGCAGCACCTAACACACAGGAACAGCGTAACAGAATTTTGGCAGCAGTAGCAGCAGGCCAGCCAGTAGCAGGCAACCAGGCAGCGCCTACCGTTTTGCGTTCCTTCCCAGCAGCAGGAGCAACACCGGCAGAAGATAACGACAAATTCGCGTCTATGCAGTACCGTAAGGCGTTTATGGAATACGTGGTAAGAGGTACCGCAATTCCAACAGAATACAGAGCGAACGCCGTAACAACTACCACAGACGTAGGGGCGGTTATTCCTACAAACGTACTTAACCAGATTGTACAGCAGTTAGAAAGTACAGGCATGATTTTAGCGCTTGTAACAAGAACTGCATACAAGGGCGGCGTTGCTATCCCTGTATCTGCTGTTAAACCTGTAGCAACATGGGTAGCAGAAGGCGCGACAAGCGACAAACAGAAGAAGACAGCAGCGAAGGACGGTATGGTAACATTCGCATACCATAAATTACGCTGCGCTGTAGCTGTATCCCTTGAAGTAGACAATATGGCTATGTCTGCGTTTGAAACATTGTTGATTAACAACATTGTGGAAGCAATGACAAAAGCACTTGAACAGGCTATTATTTCCGGTTCCGGTACAGGCCAGCCAAAAGGTATCACAAAAGAAACACCAGCAACAGGCCAGGCAATCGAAACAGCAAAACTTACATACGAAGATATTTGCAAAGTGGAAGGCGCTTTACCACAGGCGTACGAAGCTGGCGCAGTATGGTGTATGTCTAAGTCCACATTTATGGGCTTTATTGGCATGGTAGACCAGCAGGGACAGCCTATTGCCCGCGTTAATTACGGCATGGCTGGTAAACCGGAACGCGTATTACTTGGCCGTCCGGTAGTATGCTGCGATTACCTTAACAGCTTTGCAGCAGCAAGCGCAGGCGAAGTAGTGGCGTTCGTATTCAACTTTAAGGATTACGTACTTAACACTAACTACGCAATGGGCGTTAAGAAGTACGAAGACAACGAAACAGACGACCAGGTAACAAAGGGTATCATGCTTGCCGACGGTAAGGTAGTAGACAAAAACAGTCTTGTAACCCTTAAAAAGAAATCTTCCTAAAAGCTAACCAGTAAAGAAGGGCTGCGGCAACACGCAGCCCCGATTTTTTAGTATGAAAGGCAGGGGAAGTATGGCAACAAAATTAACCGAAACAATACGGGCGGCTTTAAGAATAAGCAACAAGGCGGCAGCCATTACCGAAGAAATTAACGACTGTATAGAAGCGTGCAAACGCGACTTGCAGCAGGTGGGTGTAAACAACCTGGACGAAGGCGACGCACTTATAAAACGTGCTATTACTATCTACTGCAAGGCGGAATTTGGCTTTAGTGAAAAGGCGCAGCAGTTTAGGCAGTCTTACGACAGCTTAAAAGTGGCGCTGTCGCTTATGGAAGAATACCAAACAGCACCGGAGCAGAGCGACCAGGAAGGAAGCAGCACCGAAGAACCGGAGCAGGAAGGGGCGGTAGATAATGGCGGCGTGGTGTGATGAAATTATATTGATTACAGAAACCGTACCAGCAGAACCGACCAACGAAAACGGGTTTAGCAATCCGTTAGTAGAAACCAGCAACCCGGTATTTTGTAATAAAAGAAGCATAAGCCAGGGCGAGTACTACAAAGCGCAGCAGGCAGGCAAACAGGTGGAAGCAAAAGTAGAAGTGCATTGCGTAGACTATGCCGGGGAAGTCCTGGTAGAGTTTGAAGGCAAGCGCTACAGCGTGCTTAAGACCTACGAGCCGCCGGACAGCGACGTAATAGAACTTACCTTAACAGACCTTCCAACAACTGCGGAAACGGAGCAGGAAGGGGGCTAATATGGGCGAATTTACGACCGTAGGCCTTGAAGAAGTGGCGGAAAAGTTCTTGCGAATGGAAGAAGCAGCCACGAAGGCAGTACCTTTAATGCTGGAAGCGGGCGCCGCTGTAATTGTGAAAGCGCAGCAGGAAGAAGCGGCAGCAATGGGGATAAAAGAAACAGCAGGTTTTATACAGTCTATTAAAGCGACGCCAGTAAAAGGCGACGATACGCAGCGCTACGTAGAAGTCTACCCGCAAGGGAAGGCGAAACACGGAAACGACCGGAAGGGAGATAAAAGCAACGTACGTTACGCAACGATAGGCTTTATAGCGCAGTACGGCACCAGCGCAATACCAGCGCGTCCGTACATGACTGCGGCCAACGAAAAAGCCCACGAAAAGGCAAATAGCGCCATGTATGAAGTATGGCAGGGGGTAAATAATGGCTAGTATCAAAGAAGTATTACAGCAGAGCGGCTACCCAGCCGCCCGCCTGGTTTGGAAAGTGAGAAAAGGGCAGGAAAAGCCAGGAACATATTACACCTTCCAACGGATTACCAGGCAGCCCGCTTTAGTAGCGGACGACGAAGTAAAAGAAGAAGCAGAAACGTACTTAGTAAGAATTATTACGAAGTGCGATTTTGAAAACCTGGTAGACGTTACCGTAAAGAACCTGCGGGCAGCAGGCTACGGGGTAACGAGCGTAGACCAGGAAAGCTACGAAGAAGCAACAGGGTACTGGATTGTACCCATAACAACACAGAAAGTAAAGGAGTAAAAAGCCATGACAATAGGTTTAAAAGATTTGGTATACGCTACCATTACCGAAGGCGAAGGCGGCGTACCTACATACGGTACACCTAAGAAGCTGGCCGAAGTTATGACGGCCGATTTATCCGTAACAACTGCGGAAGGTACTTTATACGCTGACGACGCAGTAAGCGAAAGCGTAAAGGAATTTGTAAAAGGCGCTTTGAAGCTGGGAATTAAAGACCTTGCCATTGAGGACGTAGCAGCCATTTTAGGACAGCAGATGGACGAAGACAAGGTAATCTATGGCGGCGACACAGACGAACCGCCATACGTAGCAGTAGGCTTTAGAGCAAAGAAGACAGGTGGAAACTACCGTTATATTTGGCTTTACAAAGTTAAATTTAAAATCCCTAACGAAAAATTCCAGACAAAGGGCGAAGCTATCCAGTTTAATACACCGGAAATCGAAGGCGAGTTCTTTAAACGTCACGACGGACGCTGGAAAGCGGACTACACAGGCCAGGAAACTGGCGAAGTAGGTAAAAACTTCCTTAAGACTGTAAGGGAGTTTAAGGCGGCAGAAGCCACACCATAATATTTTTAGAAGGGAGAAGGGCGCGGCTTAAGTGGCTGCGCCCGCTTTTTGTATATGAGCGCAATAAAAGACGGAAGATACCCGGTTAATATCGGCGGCAAAGAAAGACATTTACTTTTTTCCCTTAATGCCCTGGACGAAATACAGGACAAATTCGGGGGATACGACAAGCTAGCAGAAGTATTTAACCAGGATAACAAAGACTGGATTAAAAATACAAAATGGCTGCTTGCATTGTTAGTAAATGAAGGAGCCGAAGAAGGCGAACCGGAAGTAACCGAAAAGCAGGTAGGACGTTGGATACATACGGGCAATATCGTAGAAGTGCAGAGCGCAATTTTAAAAGCCTTTGCGGTAGGAACCAACGGAAACAACAATACACAGGAAGAAGAACCGGGCGTAACTAGCGACGGGGAAGACGAGGGAAACGCGGAGAGCGGGCAGGTATCTTAGACACCGCCCGCCTTTTGTATATAGGCGTAACAATGCTGCGGTACCCGGAAAGGGAAGTATGGCGAATGACGCCGTACAAAATTAACGCACTATTCCAGTACCACAAGGAGTACAACCCGCAGCAATTTGGAAGGCCTAACACCCAGGCGGAACCGGACGGCATGGACGCCATAGACGTAGCGTTAGGGGGTTTTTAAATGGCAGACAAAACAGACAATATAAAAACCAGGTTAGCGTTTGACGGCGAGGCGGAATATAAAGCGGCCTGCAAGGAACTTAACAGCAACTTAAAGCTGCTGGGTTCCGAAATGAAGTTAGTAACCGCGGAATATAAGAACAATGCCACCAGCACGGAAGCGCTAAAAGCAAAGCAGGACGTATTACAGCGTACCTACGACGAACAGGCCAAAAAAGTGGCCGAAACGGAAAAGGCTTTAAAGGCCATGCAGGCAGCCCAGGGAGAAAACAGCGAAGGCGCAAAAAGGCTGGAAACTGCTTTAAACCAGCAGAAAACAGCACTTGCCAACACCAAAAACGCCCTGGAAAACACGGACAAAGCATTAGAAGAAGCAGAAAAAGGCGCCGACGCGTTCGGCGACCAGGTAGAAGAAAGCGGCAAGCAGGCAGAAGACGCAGGCGGCCGCTTTAGTAATTTAGGCAGCATTATGGGGAGCATTGGCGGAGCCATAGCCAAAGGCGTGGCAGCAATGGGAACAGCGGCAGCAGGCGCAGCCACAGCCCTGGCCGGGCTTACTGTAGCAGGCGGCCAATATGCAGACGACGTTTTAACCATATCTGCAAACACCGGAATAGCAGCCGACAGCATACAAAAGTATAAATATGCGCTGAATTTTATTGACGGCGACTTAACCACGCTTACAAAAAGTATGGAAAAGAACAAGCAGCGCATGGGCGACGCAGCCGAAGGGAACAAAACATACGCAGCAGCATACGAAAGGCTGGGCGTAAGCGTGAAGAACGCGGACGGCAGCTTTAGGGACAGCGAAGAAGTGTACTGGGACGTTATAGACGCCCTGGGCGGAATAGAAGACGAAGTAGAGCGCGACAACCTGGCTTTTGACCTGTTAGGCAAGAGCAGCCAGGAATTACGAACCGTTATAGAAGCGGGCAGCGAAGCATTTAAAGAGTGCGGAGAAGAAGCGGAAAAAATGGGCGCAGTAATGAGCGGCGAAAGTCTTAACGCCCTGGGAGCCTTCGACGACAAAATGCAGCAGCTTAAGGCTGGCATGGGTGGACTTAAAAACGCTGCGGCCATGATTGCGTTACCGTTTTTGGATACCCTGGCGTCGGACGGCGTAGCAATCCTGGGCGAATTTAGCAGCGGATTGCAGGCAGCCAACGGAGATATGGGGAAAATGGCCGAAGTAATCGGCAATACCTTAAGCAGCGCCGTTACGCTGCTGGCAGAGAAGTTACCGGAATTTGTGGAAATGGGCGTTAGTATGGTTGGTTCACTTGTGGAAGGTATCGTAGGAAACCTGCCTACAATCATGGAAAGCGCCGTAGAAATCATTAACACACTTATGCAGGGCGTTATAGACCTGTTACCTACCATAGTGGAAGGCGCCGTACAGCTTGTCGTATCACTTGCGCAGGGTATCGCAGACGCATTACCGCAACTGGTACCGCAAATAGTAGACCTTATGTTATTTATTGTCGAAACCTTGGCGGAAAACATACCAGTAATTATAAAAGCAGCGGCCGACATAATCGTAGGCCTTGCAAATGGTTTAGTAGACGCGTTACCAATGCTGGCGGAAAGATTACCGGAAATTATGGTAGCAATCATTAACGGACTGGTGGAAGTCTTACCGCAGGTAATAGCGGCAGCAGGCGACATTATAGTAGCCCTGGCAACCGGGCTAGTAGAAGCCTTACCCGTGCTTATTGAGAACCTACCGCAGATTGTTATAGCAATCGTAGAAGGGTTAGCACAGGCAATACCGCAGGTAGTTACCGTAATGCTGGAATTGATAGCAAAGGTAGCAGGAGTATTAAAAGACCTGCCGGGCGCCGTGTGGAACTCTATTATAAATTGCGTAACCAAAATTGCGGAATGGGGCGTAAAAATGCAGGACAAGGCAAAAAGCGCCATAGCGTCCGTATGCAACAGCATAGTAAACGGCTTTAAAGACCTGCCGAACAAATTAGTAAATATCGGTACCAATATCGTACAGGGATTATGGAACGGTATAAACAATGCAAAAGACTGGATATTAGACAAAATCAAAGGTTTTGGCGACGCTGTATTAGACGGCTTAAAGTCCTTCTTTGGTATTGCCAGTCCTTCCAAAGTAATGCGCGACCAGGTGGGCGTATTCCTTGCGCAAGGTATCGGCGTAGGCTTTACAAATGAAATGGAAAAAGTAAGCAGAGATATTAACAACAGCATACCGCGCGAATTTGACGTACGAAGCAAAGTTAATGTAGACGCTGAAACAGAAGGCGGCGACCTTCCAGGAGTTCCGAGAGGTTCCGGCGGTGGCGGCAATGTAACGGTAGTGCAGCATATTTATGCGAAAGACACCAGCTACAAAGCACAGCAGAAGGAAGCAGCTAAACAGTTTAAAGATATAGCAAGAGAGGTAGTGGCTTAATGGAATACGAGAAGCTAACGTACATAAATTCCAGGGGCGAAACCCTGGAATTTAGCGTAACCAGCGTTCTGCATTGTAACGTATCCAAAGACGTTACCGGAATTGCTGGTATTGATAACACAATATACAAAACCAACAGTATGGGGCAGCATGGCGACACCTACATAAGCCAGCGTTACGAAGCCAGGGACATAACCATAGTAGGGCATATTAACAGCCGGGACAAAGACCGCGTTTTAGAATTACGCCGGAAGGTGGAAAAGATTTTAAATGCGGAACTGGACGCGAAGTTAATATATACCTACAAAGACTTTGTGCGCGTTATCGACTGCAAGGTAGACGGGCGCCCGCTGTTTAAAAGCAGCAAGGTATTTATGCAGTACAGCATACCTATTACCTGCTGCAATCCATTTTGGAGAGAAGAAGCAGAAGCGAAAAAAGATATTGCCGCCTGGGTATCTTCCTGGGAGTTTGATTTTGAGATACCAGAAGAAGGCATAGAACTGGGATACCGCGAACCGTCCGTAATTGTAAACGTATACAACGAAGGGGACGTAAAAAGCGGTATGCGTGTGGAGTTTAGAGCCGTGGGAACGGTGGTTAATCCGGTATTACTTAACGTAGATACGCAGGAATACTTAAAGTTGATTGATACCACAATGGTAGCAGGCGACATAATAACCATTAACACGGAATACGGCAGCAAGGGCGCCACACTTACCAGGGACGGCGAAGTAATAGACTACTTCCGGCATATCGACGTAGACAGCACGTTTATGCAGCTTGCTATAGGCGACAACGTGTTTAGGTATGACGCGGAAAGCGGCGTAACAGCCCTGGAAGCGACCATATACCACAGTAACAAATACTTAGGGGTGTAATTATGGATAACGTAGAATTAAGAGTATACGACACAGAATTAACGCCCCTGGGCGTTATTGATGAAATGGCAAGCCTGCTATGGACGCCGACGTATTGGAGCGAAGGCACAGTAGGCGACCTTAAATTACTGGTACCAATGACAGAAAACAATAAAAAGCTGCTTGTAAAGGGCAATATAGTGGTATTGCATGACGGGGCAGCAGATTACACAGACGAAACAGGAAACTGGCGCCGGGCAGCACAGATTAGGTATAGACACATTATTAAAGACGCAGAAGGGGCAGAGCAGATAGAAATACAGGGCTGCTTCCTTAAAAAGTGGCTTAGTAAGCGTATCATACTTAATAAAATCGTAATGACCGGGACAGAACAGGAGAAAATAACCAGGATTGTAACAGAGAACCACGGAACCGGAGCCGCAGCCCGGCGCCAGTTCCAAAGGTTTGCATTGCTGGCGCAGAAAGATTTAGGGGGCAGCAGTACAGATTATGCCAACGAAGATTTTATAGACGCCGGGAAGGAAGTATACAACAGGGCGCTGGCCGGGAAGCTGGGGTATGACATTTTGGTAAATGAAAATACGCAGCAGTACGGGTTTTTGCTTTATAAGGGCAGGGACTTAACCAGCGGAAACACAGAAGGCAATACGCCTTCTATTTTTTCCCGCGACTTCGACAACGTAAACGAACAGGAATACACAGAGAGCGACGAAGGTAAAAAGAACGTAATGTACGTTACCGGAGCAGCAGACGACGCCGGAACCGTGCCGCTGGTGGAAGTAGACCAGGGCGGCGAAGGCCTGGAACGCGACGAAGTGTATATAGACTTGTCGAGCGTAAGCAGGAAGTACACCGAAAACGAAGTAGAAATAACCATACCGGAAGCGGAATACTTAAAGCTGCTGGCAGCAGCAGCCACGGACGGCCTGGAAGACTACGGGGAAACGGTATCATTTACAGCCATTATTAACATAACCAGTAATCTTAAGTACGGGGAAGACTTTAACTTAGGCGACCGCGTAACGTGTATAGAAAAGAACTGGGGTATACGAATAGACGTTAGGATAACGGCCGTATGCCTGGCATATCAGAACGGTACAAAAGAAATAGAAGCGACGTTAGGCGAGAGCCTACCAACGCTTATACAGCAAATTAGGAAAGTGAGGTAGCAGAAGTATGGCAGCAGAAAAGTATTTTCCTTTTCGTTCGGTATCCGGCGACAGGAAGTACAGCGCAGAAGACTG
>JAFYOG010000139.1 GCA_017560285.1 Clostridia bacterium | reverse complement strand
TAAGGCAAGCTAAAAGTAACGTGCGCTATAAGCAACGTCCAAAAGCTTAATACAGATTGTGTACCCAAAATTGTTGCTGCGAAAGCAAACAAAAGCATCATAGAAACGCCCGTTACAATATCGGGGTTCATCATAGGAATATTAGTTACCGATAGTAAACTTTTTCTAAGGTATTTGCTCTTCATTCTGCTAATGCCGATAGCGGCAGCCGTACCCAAAACGCCCGATATAGCGGCAGTACATATAGCCAGAATCAAGGTGTTCTTAAATGCCGTGATAACTTCGGAATTCCTAAATACTTCCTTGTAATTATCGAAGGTAAAGCCTTCCATAATCGAAAGACTTTCGCTTGAATTAAAGGAAAATACAATCATAACGATTATGGGTAAGTAGAGCAACAAGAATATAACGGCGGTGTATATCTGAGATAATTTTTTCATAATATCATACCGCCTCCCTTTTCGTCATCATCAGAGAATTTGTTCATAATAGCGATAGATATCATTATCAATATCATAAGAACTAAGGAAATAGAACTACCGAAGTTTTTATCGGCGCTGCTCATGAATGCCGATTCTATTTCTTGACCTATTAATCTGCCGTCTGTGCCGCCAAGCTTTGCAGAAATATAGAAGGTACTAATGGCAGGTACAAATACCATGGTTATACCCGATACAATGCCGCTTTTTGATAATGGCAACACAACCTTAGATAGAACGGTTCTCTTATTACAGCCCAAATCCTGTGCCGCTTCAATAACGTGCTTATCTAATTTAGAAATAACGGTATAAATAGGCAATGCCATAAAAGGTAAGTAATTATATACCATACCCAAAATAACAGCATAAGGGCTATCGATAATATTAATTTGCAAACCGATGGGCGCTAAAATTGTATTAATTACACCTTCGTCAGCAATAATATTGCTTAAAGAAAAGGTTCTGATAACAAGATTGGTCCACATAGGAAGCATAATCAGCATCATTGCGGTTTTTTGTGTGCGCGGGCTTGTTTGAGCAATGAAATATGCCAACGGGAAAGCTAATATGAAACAGATTATAGTAGCTATAAACGCATAGGCGATCGAACGCAAGAATAAGGTTATATATTCCGGTTCTAATAAAGTATATATATTACTAAGTGTAAAATCTCCATCCCCATTTGTAAAGCTATAGTATATAACCATAATTAACGGTATAACTATAAACAATACGGACCAAACAACGTATGGTGCCGCAACAAACCTCTGGAGTAACGAGGATCGTTTATTCATCTTCTGCCTCTGTAATTTCCGAAAGCTTATCCAACTCATCGCTAAACGAGCTGTAATCGCCGTACATACCGGAATATTCACTCTTCTTCATAATATGAATTGCATCGGGTTCGATAAACAGGCCGATTTTTGCACCAACAGGCTCGTAATCGGTTGTCTGTATCATCCACTTAAAGCCGTTAATATCAACGATAATTTCAAAATGGACACCTTTAAAGGTTACGCTGGTAACCTCGCCGCAGATCATACCCTTTTCTACGGGTACGACGTCAACGTCTTCGGGACGGATAACAACGTCTACGGGTTCGTTTTTGTTAAAACCTTTATCCAAACAATCGAACACACGTCCTGCGAAGGATGCTTTATAATCGTCTAACATAACGCCGTCAATAATATTACTTTCGCCGATAAAATCTGCAACAAATGCATTTTCGGGTTCGTTATATATATCAAGCGGAGAACCGATCTGTTGAATTTTACCGCCGTTCATAACTACAACGGTATCGGACATAGACAATGCCTCTTCTTGATCGTGAGTAACGTAAATAAAAGTAATACCCAAGCGTTGCTGAATGCCTTTAAGCTCGTTTTGCATATCTTTGCGCAGCTTAAGGTCAAGTGCACCAAGGGGTTCATCCAACAACAAAACGCGAGGTTTTACAGCCAAAGCGCGTGCAATAGAAACACGCTGTTGCTGACCGCCGCTTAAAGAATTTATATTACGCTTATCAAACCCTTTAAGGTTAACAAGCTCTAACATTTCGTGTACGGTTTTTTCGATTTCTTCTTCGGATTTTTTTTGCACGCGAAGCCCAAACGCTACGTTCTCATATACGTTTAAATGAGGAAACAGTGCGTATTTTTGGAAAATAGTATTGATTTGTCTTTCGTATGGAGGAATATCGTTAATTCGCTTTCCTTCAAACAAAACGTCACCCGAATCGGGCGTAACAAAACCTGCCAAAATACGTAACGTTGTTGTCTTTCCGCAACCGGAGGGACCCAGCAGAGTAACAAACTCTTTTTCGTTAATATTAAGGCTTAAATCATTAAGGATTTGATCATCGTCAAACTTAACGGAAATGTTTTGAAGACGCAATAAAGCGTTATGTTCGAGATTGTTCAATTCTTTTCTCCAAATTATAATATAATATGATAATGATAATACACTAAAGTGCAAATTTTGTCAATATTTATAAGGTATTTTTTTATATATTTTACGGTAAACAGAGTGATGGGTTTTATGATTGATTTTTTTAAAGGATTACTTATTGGCGCGGGCACAATTATCCCCGGTATAAGCGGCGGAACAATGGCTATTATAACGGGCTTATACGAAATTATTTTAGACTGTATCGCTAATTTTCATAAGCGTTTTAAAAATACAATTATTACACTGTTTCCTATAATTTCAGGTGCGTTGGCAGGCATATTTATATTGTCAATTCCGTTAGAGTATTTTTGCAGTGAATTTCCCATATTATCAAAATGGGTATTTATAGCATCGGCAAGCATAGGTGTTATCTTGTTTGTAAATTCAAGCGCCGACGTATTAAAAAATGTTAATCTCAAATCAGTTTTATTTTTAACAATGGGCATAATTATTGCTTATCTGTTATCTATATCACCCCAAAGCGATTACGTTGTTACACAAATTAATCCCTTTTTGTTGTTCATATTAGGATTTCCGTTAGCTTTGGCTTTGGTTTTGCCTGCCGTAAGCTTTTCTTATATGCTGTTTTACCTCGGTTTATATGACTTTGTTATTAAAGCTATAAATAATCTTGAATTTTTAAAGGTATTTCCGTTGTTTTTAGGAATAGCCATCGGTACAATCGCCTTTTCTAAATTATTATTGCGTTTTATAAATAAATCTCCGCAAAAAGCATATATGTTTGTTTTGGGATTTGTGGTCTATTCTATATTTGATATGATTTTTTGAAACAAAATGTTAACACCCTGTTAATAAATGTCGTATTAAAAAATGTTAATATAAGATATAAATTTTTTGGAGTATAAATATGATTTCTAAAAACCTATCTAATATATTAGATTCCCTTGGTTTCATTTCGTCGAATAATAGTTCGCCCAAGGAT
>JAFYOG010000138.1 GCA_017560285.1 Clostridia bacterium | reverse complement strand
GGGCTTTTTTGTTATTTCAAAAATAAATTCCACATACTATAAGAGAAGGAGCAAATTGAATTATAAAATGAAAGGGGATTTTCTTATGAAGTATTTAAGAAAACCAATTGCACTTTTGCTTGCGCTTATTATGGTTATGTTGGTAATACCAACCGCTATGTTAAGTGCCTTTGCATCAGTAAATCCCGTTGCAAAAGCAACGCTTATTACAGCTCCTATTTATACGGAGTACAAAACCGATCCTTCTCCTGACGGCAGGGGTTGGGAAAGCTCCCCCCGTGGGTTCTATTTTGAACCAATCGTACCACTTAATAGCGTGGGTGAAGAAATTGCTGGTAAATACGGCAATCACAATAAAAAAGACCTACAAAAGTAGGCCTTTTTTCATTATAAATCGTCGGGCATTATTAACCACAAATCGCTTCTGGGGTCCAATTTAAATTCCGAAACGTCGGGCAAAACACCATAGAATTTTCTAACAAGTGCGCGCATTTTATATGGGTCAATATAGCCTTCGTGCCGCATAATGGGTTTGCCGCATTCAAACATAATTACAGTTGGTATTTCGAACACGTCATAATCATAAAAAATATCGGGGCAATAGTCTATATCAACGTAGCCAACTAAAAGCTTTTTATCTAACGCTTCGCCAATTTCGGCCAAATAACCTTTAGCCCTTTGGCTGTTGGAGTTATATCCTGCGCAAAACAACAGCATCAAAGGCAGTTCTTCCTTTAGCAGGGTTTCCATATTTAGCAATCCAACACGAACAGGTATCATAACGTTTCCTCTACGATTTTACAGCTTCGCCTTTGGTTTCTTCAATTCTGTTTTTTGCAACCGAAAGCATAAGCTTAATTCTGTTTAATTGGTTAACCTCGCTTGCGCCGGGGTCATAATCGACTGCAACAACGTTTGCGTTGGGATATAGCTTGCGCAACTGCTTTAAAACACCCTTGCCGACAACGTGGTTAGGCAAGCAAGCAAAAGGCTGTATACAAACAATGTTCGGTGTACCGTGGGTAATAAGCTCTGCCATCTCGCCTGCCAACAGCCAGCCCTCGCCGTATTGGTTACCTATCGAAATCAAAGGCTTTGCAAGCTCGGCAATTTCTGCAATAGGCATAGGCGGTTCAAACCGCTTGCTGTTCTTTAAAGCTTCTATGGCGGGCTTTCTAAACCGTTGTATAGCCTTTATACCAACCTTGGTTGCAAAAGCAATAAAACTGCTTCCGCCAAGGTAATCTCTCTTATATGCAGAGTTATAAAAGCTATAGTTCAAAAAGTCTAAAATATCCGGAACAACAGCCTCTGCGCCCTCTTTTTCAAGCAAATCTACAAGGTTGTTGTTTGCCAATGGCATATATTTAACAAGAATTTCGCCAACAATGCCAACCTTGGGCTTTATAATGCTTTCGTCAATGGGCAGGGCATCAAAATCCTCTACAATGCCCTTGCAAATATCCTTGTGGCTGTATTTTTTGCTCTTTCCAACCAAATATGACACGCAAATATCCCGCCATTTTTCGTGCAGTGCATTTGCAGAATGCTTTACCTTTTCATAGGGGCGAACTCTATATAGGCACTTCATAAGCAAATCACCGTAAACCGCCGCTTTAACTATATCAAACAGCACGGTGTAGCCTAAATTAAAGCCCTCGTTGGTTTCCATTCCGTTCATATTTAAGGATATTACGGGAATATGCGATAACCCGACCTTATCCAACGCACGGCGTATAAAGCCAATATAGTTACTTGCACGGCAGCAACCGCCCGTTTGGGTCATAATAATCGCAAGCTTGTCGGTATTATATTTGCCCGAAAGGACCGCGCTCATTATCTGGCCTACAACGGTTATCGATGGGAAACAAGCATCGTTGTTTACGTATTTCAAACCAACGTCGATAGCTGACCTGTTGTCGTTACGCAAAAGCTCTATATTATATCCGTGCTTTTTAAATAACGGCTCTATCAAATCAAAGTGTATAGGGCTCATCTGCGGTGCAAGTATTGTATAGCCCTCGTTAAACATTTCCTTGGTAAATTCTGCGCGCTTATAGGTTATATCGGCGGGCGCACAAGAAATTTCGTGCTCGTCTCTAATACCCATCGCCGCCAAAAGACTGCGAATACGTATTCTTACAGCGCCGAGGTTGTTAACCTCGTCGATCTTAAGTACGGTATAAAGCTTGTTGCAGTTTTCCAAAATTTCGCAAACCTCGTCGGTGGTAACCGCATCAAGCCCGCAACCGAAGGAGTTTAACTGTATAAGCTCCAAATCGTTGCG
>JAFYOG010000137.1 GCA_017560285.1 Clostridia bacterium | reverse complement strand
ATCCCCGCCACCGTTGGCAACGTGCTTTCCAACGCATCCGGCTGTGTTGCCCCCATAAGTATGGTTCTTACGGGTATGACATTATCGGCTTACCCAATAAAAGAGCTGTTCTCGGATATAAAAATATATATCATCGTGGCGGTAAGGCTGTTGGGTCTGCCCTTGGTTTGCTTCGGAATATGCAAAATTCTGCATCTCGATAGCGTTATAATGCCCGTAACCCTAATGTCCTGTATGCCCTGCGGTCTAAATTCTATCGTGTTCCCCAAGCTTATCGGCGAAGATTGCCTTTGCGGCGCAAAGCTTGCCACCCTATCCCATTTGTTTTCGGTGGCGACCATACCCTTGTGGCTTAGCTTGTTATAATTTCATAAAACCTAAAAAAGGCTTTAACAGAGCCTTTTTTGTATTCCAACACAATATTTAGCAAAAATAAACAAAAAACGACATGTTAAATCTATATATTGAACATATACAATTCGTTAATAAAATGTTAAAATAAACCATAAATAATTTTAGGAGGTATATCCTTATGTCTTATAGCGTAATCACAATCGTTGGATCTATTTTAGCTCTCGTTGCGGCAATCGTTTTGGCTATTACCGTGGTTCCCGCAAAGAAAAGAGAAGGTCTTAACGGCTTCGGCAAATTCCTGCACGACGTATTCAACTTCAAATCTCTTATGATTAAGAAGATTTTGCAGTTCCTCTACGTTTATGCAACTGCAAACGTAATTATCACCGGCTTCTTTATGTTGTTCTGGGTTGAATCCTACGGTGGCTGGTACGGCTATTCCCACACCGAATGGTACGGCTATTACGGCTTCTTGGTAATGCTTCTCGGTCCTATCATCGTTCGTATTGTTTATGAATTGATTATGATGGCTATCCTTCTTGTTGAAAACGTTATCCAAATCAACAACAAGCTTAAGGATCAAAACGCCGCTCCCGCGGCTGCAAAGCCCGCAGCACCTGCACCCGCTCCTGCGCCCGCACCTGCACCTGCACCTGCGCCTGCACCCGCACCTGTTGCAGAACCTGCACCTGTTGCAGAACCTGCACCCGAAAAGCCTGCGGTTAACAAATTCTGCGGCAACTGCGGTTTCCCCAACGACGAAAACGGCAACTGCACCAACCCCAACTGCGGTCAATAATCAAATTAAAAAAGGCTTCTTCGGAAGCCTTTTTTGTTTTTATTCGAAAATGATACAAAATCGATACAATCAGTGGTATAATTAAAAGTGAAAGCGGGGGAACAGCCTTATGAACAAGATTCTTATAGTAGAGGACGAAAAATCCATTGCCGAAATGACACAGCTTTGTCTTAAAAAGAACGGCTATTATTGCGAAATCGCCGGCGACGGATTACAGGCGGCAAAGCTTATAGAGCACAAAACCTTCGACCTTATTTTGCTTGATATTATGCTCCCCGATATAGACGGCTTCGAGCTTATAGAGTATATAAGACAATACAACACGCCGGTTATATTCGTTACCGCAAAAATCGCTGTGGCAGATAGGGTAAAAGGTTTAAAGCTTGGGGCAGAGGATTATATAATAAAGCCCTTTGACCTACAAGAGCTTATCGCCCGTGTGGAAACCGTGTTGCGCCGTTACGGCAAAATCGATAGATACATTTCCTTCGGTGATGTAAAAATCGATACCCTTTCCCGTACGGTTACCGAAAATGGAATAACGGTTAGGCTTACCGCAAAAGAGTTCGATTTGTTGGTATATCTGGTGCGCAACAGCGGTATTGCCCTCTACCGCGAGCAGATTTTCGAATCCGTATGGCAGGAGCCCTATTACGGAAACACACGAACCATCGATTTACACATACAACGATTAAAGAAAAAACTTTCCTTGGCAGATGCAATTCAACCGGTTTATAAAATCGGATACAAATTTACGATGGAGTGATTAAAATGAAGCTTTCGTATAAGTTTTTTTGTATTGCTTACGTTATAGTATTGCTTGCTACGGGTATAATGGGCGCATTTTCGGTTAATGCCACCCTAAATACGTCAATGGACGCAAAGGAAGAACAGTTTGTTGCCGCAAACAAATACGCCTGCGACAGCTTTATGTCTTTTTTAGACGTAACCTACGGCGAGCTTAAAATTTACGACCAAAACAGCATAGAAGCCCAAATAATCGCAGGGGCAGGTATGCAGTTAAAGGAATTTGACATTAAACATAAGGTAGAGGTATCCTCTGCCCTAAAGACGCTTTCCCACGGGGAATGCTATTACAGCTACGCCAAGGAAGAGGGCGTTTTGCTTATTAAATCGGTGTGCTGTATAGAAAGCGGCGGTATCCCCTATTATCTGATGGCTTCGGCAGATTGCTCTGATATAGAAGCCCAGCGTATACAAATGTGGAAATGGTACGGCATAGCGGTATTTTTGCTTGCGGCGGTAAGCGGCGTACTGCTGTTTGTTGTTGCCTACCGCGTGGCGTTGCCCATAAACCGTTTATCCTTGGCGGTAAGCGACGTAGCTAAGGGCGATTACGGAAAAACTATTTCCATAAAAAACGGCGGTTACGAAATTAAACAGCTTTCCGATAACTTTAACAAAATGTCCCTGATTATACAAAACACCATTTCGGCAATTAAGGACGAATCGGAAAAGCAAAATATGTTTGTAGCCAACCTTGCCCACGAAATGAAAACCCCTATGACAGCCATTATAGGCTATGCCGAAATGCTTAATTCCTATAACCTTACCCAGCAGGAATCTAAAAGGGCATCCAAGGCTATTTACAAAGAGGGCAAACGGTTAGAAAAGCTTTCTCTGCAGCTTTTGGATTTGTACGTATACCGCAACGACAGCTTAAGCTTAGAGCCCGTTGCACTGAATTCCGTTGCCGACCAGCTTCAATCCACGTTAATGTTCCATTCCAAAAAGCATAAGGTGAATTTGGATATAAATTTACACAACGTCTGGGTAAAAGCCGATTCTGTGTTACTGCTTTCGCTTATTTATAACCTTGCCGATAACGCCTTTAAGGCATCCCGCGAGGGCGAATGTATATACATTTTCTCCGAGGATACGGGCAACGAAATTAAAATAACCGTAAAGGATAACGGCAGAGGCATTTCCCCCGAAAACATACGGCTTTTAACCGAGCCCTTCTTCCGCGAGGATAAATCCCGTTCCCGCAGGCTTGGGGGCGCAGGTCTGGGGCTGACGCTGTGTAAGGAAATCGCGCGGCTGCATAATTCACAATTACATATAGAAAGCAGCCCCAACGTGGGCACCTCGGTTTGGTTTACCGTTGCAAAGGAGGTAAGCTATGAATAAGAAAACCGTTTTTATAATGTGTATAACAGTAATTTTAACAATCTGCGTGGTATTTCTGCCCATAGGGCTAAGCATCGCTTCTTATAATATGCAAATGGGCGAAAAAACCTATTGGGAATACCAACGGCTCGGAATGGAAATAACCCCGCAGCAGGTTGCGCAAATTGTTCACAAAGGCGATTTTATGTACGGCCCTAAGCCAAGCTACGGCCATTTCGATAACGGGCATTACAGCCAAGCCGCAACCGAGGTGTTGGCTAAAATAGATGCGGAAAAAGGCGATTTTTACAATTTTTATTCGGCATTTACAAGCCAACAGGCAAAAACATTTCATTCCGAAACCTATATTGTGTTAACCCAACAACGGCCGATTTCACTTTGCGTATCCCACGTAGAGTTTTCATACAACGGCGATAGCTTAGAAATCGCCTACGAGGAAACGACCAAAGCCCTAATATATTTTGTCCATAATTGCAACCGCTATATATACGGCGATTTCAAAAAACATCACCTGTTTGGCGATGGGGACGAAAATTTAATAAGGTCTTCTGCAGAATCGGTTTTCAGCAGCTATTATCAAGATACCCTTGGGCT
>JAFYOG010000136.1 GCA_017560285.1 Clostridia bacterium | reverse complement strand
CTTATCGTTATCCTCCAAGGTGGTACGCATTGAACTGCCCGAAACCGAAACCATTCGGAACACAAACAGCAACAGCACCATCATAACCCCAAGGGCATAACAGAAGGTTTCTAAATAATCGTAAAATACGCTTATTCCCGACCGCTTTTTATTTTCTTGTTGGGGTTCTGCTTTATCTTGGGCAATTTCCGCTTCTGCCAAGGGCTGTAGTTCTACATCGAGCTCTATTTCCGGCTCGGCTTCCCCGCCCTTTTCGGGCTGGGGCTGTAGTTCGGCTTCCTGGGGGATATCCTCCCAAAGCTCTTGCTCTTGTTGGAGTTCTTTCATTAATATATCACCTGAAAAAAGTTTCTGAAAAAAGACAAGGTGTCTGCGCGACGGCGCAGACACCAAAGAACCGATTTAGATTTTTTCCTTGACCTTAGCGTTCTTGCCGACCTTATCACGAAGATAGTAAAGCTTAGCACGGCGAACTTTACCATGTCTTACAACTTCTACCTTCTGTACGTTGGGAGAATGAACGGGGAAAGTCTTTTCGGTGCCTACGCCGTAGGAAACACGTCTTACGGTGAAGGTTGCGGAAATGCCGTTGCCGTTCTTCTTGGCAATAACAGTACCCTCAAAAATCTGGGTTCTGACTCTCTGTCCCTCCACAATTCTTTGGTAAACCTTTACGGTATCACCAACGTTGAATTCGGGAACTTCTGTTTTAAGCTGCTCATTTGTAAAAGCTTTTACGAAATCCAAAGCGATTACCTCCATTTTTCTTCGAAGCGTTCTTGCTGAGCTGCAGAGGACCGCCCGATATTATTCGGTTGATTATACCATACCTTTTTAAAAAAATCAAGTATTTTTGCGTATTTTCGGGGATTTTTTATTTTTTACCATATGTTGTGGCAGGGTATTTTATAACCAACAATTTGTTGTATGTGGTTTTAATCCCTTGGTCTAAAGCGGGATGCGTAATACAAAATTTGCATTATAGAGGTTACCAAGGCGGCAACGTAGGTTAACGCCGCGGCGGTAAGCACCTTTTTTGCGCCCGAAAGCTCGGTTTGGTTAAGCACGCTTCCCTGCTCTAACGCGGCAACAGCCCGCTTGGATGCGTTAAGCTCTACCGGCAGGGTTACAAGCTGAAACAGCGCAACGGCGCAGAACAGCACCAAGCCGATAGCATATAAAGCCGTACCTATTTCGGGGGCGGATGCCATTGCGGAATAGGAAATTGCACAGCCGATAATTATAAGCAAGGGGCCCAGCATAGAGCCGATATTGCAAATAGGCAAAATTGCCATACGCAACTGAATGGGGGAATAGCCCTTGGCATATTGCAATGCGTGGCCTGCCTCGTGGGCGGCAACCCCTATTGCGGCAACGCTTGTGCTGCCATAGACCGAATCGGAAAGCGAAATGCTGTTGGTTTTGGGGTTGTAATGGTCGGTTAAATTGCCCGAAACGCGGTTAATTTGCACATTATAAACACCGCCTGCCCGCAAAACCTCACGTGCGGCATCTGCACCCGTTAACCCGCGGGAGGATGCGATTTTAGAAAACCTGTTAAACCGTGTTTTTACCAAAATTTGCGCCCATATGCCCAACAAAAAGGCGGGAAGCATAAACGCCAAATAGGCAAAATAACCGTAATACATACAAAAACCCTTTCTTTAGCCGATTTTGGGTATCTTTTTTAAGGGGAAATAAAGCAACGCCCCTAAAATTAAACAGAAAATAAGCTCGCCCAGCATATAACTGCCGTTATAAACCAAGCTGTAAAGCCAGCCCGTGCTGTGGCTGAATTCTATGCCGAACATACTGTAGCTGTCGCCAAAGGCGATAGCCCATATTGTAATGCCCGAAATATAGTGGACAACAAACCTTGCAACACTGCCTGCAAGAACGCCCATAAAGAAGCCGCCCTTTAGGTTGCGAAGCAATGCGGCAACGCCCACCGCACCGTAGGCAAGAATATAATCGAGCAAAACAGCCAAAAAGCCGCCGTATTGGGAAATACTGTCCCCTGTGATTATAAACTTTATTATGCCGAATATAAAGCAGGCGGGAATAGAAAACCTTGCGGGTATGCGCCAGCACATTATAAACAGCGGAAGCATTACGAAATCGATGCTACCCCCAAAAATCCAAAGATCGATCCGAAAAGGGGGAAAGCGAAGTAGGGCAAAAACCGTTGCCAAGGCGATAAAGATTGCGCCCTCACATAGGCAACGAAGATTTTTTGCCGTATTAGTTTTTTCTCTCATTCAAATATCCTTTCCGGAACCGAACGAAATAACAGCCTGCAAAAGCAATTACCAAAAATTGCTTTTGCAACGAAAAAACCATACGGCAATTAAGACGTATATATTCTCCCTACGGCAGCATTATCTGCGTCAGGTTCCTTGGGTATAATCTCAGCCTTGCTTACGCAAAGCACCCCATTTTTAATTTTTTATTTTTTAACACGCGCGTTAATTATAAAATAACACCCTTAACCCGTTTTGTCAAGGGTTAATCTAAAAGTTCGTCGGGGGTGGAATACTTTTCTACGTTTACCCCTGCCCCTGTTTCTTTATAGGTTACCTTGGCAGAGATATGCAAATTAAGGGTATATTTGCTTTCGTCGGGCAAGCCCGCCGCCGATGCCAAGGGGGTATCGTAAAGGGTTACGTCAAATTCAAACCGACAGCTGTTTAGCCCGCCGTCCTTTAAGGTATAGGTGCATTCCACCTCGCCGTAACGGGTTTTATCCCGTTGGGGCTTGGTTATTGCGGTGGCAAGCGAATATATATCGCCGCCGATAAGGCTTTTCAACAGCTCTTTCCCGTCGGTGCGGGTAAATTTATAGGTATCGCCTATGCTGTTTTTACCTAAAGTTACCTTACCCTCTGCGGCAGGAACGGCAAAGCAAGGGAACACCGAAAGCAAGGTTTCGGCATTACGGTTATATTCGTAAACCTTGCCGTTGGTAATATTTATCATAGATTGGGGGGTGAAAAAGCTCTTTACCTCGCTTGCGGCGCCAAGATGGGTTTGCTTAAACTGCAAATTGCCGGTTTTTTCGGCTTTATCCCAATTTGCACTGCCTGCGGAATAATAAAGCACGCTTCCGCCGAAGCTTATTTCCAGCATATAATCGGCGGATATTTTGCTTTCGCCGTTAACCGCCGAAATTGCCGTATTAAGCTGTTGTGTATTGTTATCCTCCGATGCGGCACAGCCCGCAAAAAGCAATGCCGCACAGATTATTAATATAAACTTCCTCATTATGCTATATACGCCTGAAGCTTGGTTATAATTTCCTTAACGCTGTCGGCGTGCACGTAATAGCCGCCCTCGCCGTTAATGGTATAATAGCAACGAGTTGCACTTATTTTATAGAACACTATTTCGGGGTTATCGCTAAGTGAATTAATCTTAATTCTTAAATATTCCTCGGCGTTTTCAACGGCGTTATCGTATTTATCCTGCATACTAACCATTACGATAGAATAGTAAAGGTCCTGCAAGCCTTCTACGCTGCAGCTCTTGCCGTTATAGGCAACGTCGGTGATGTTTGCGCCCTCTGCATCGGTAATAACCGTAAAGCTGTGGGTTGTGCCGTTAAGGGTAATATCTATAGAATCGATATCCACAACGTAAAGTGCAACCAAGGAATGGTCGATAAATTCGGTAAATTCCCAACCGAGCCAAGCTGCGTCCTTTACGGTAAGCTGAACGATAACGTCGGTGGTAAGGGTTTTGGTTTCGCCGTTTACGTCGCCGGTAAAGGTGGAATAGGCGTAATAATTGCCATTTTCGTCGGGGGCAGAAATATAAAGGTCGGTTAAAATATCCTTATATTCATAGGAAAAGTGCTTTGCAGGCTCTGCCAAGCCGTATTTAGCCAAGATTTCGGTGTTAAGCTTGCCGTTGGAAGCATCGCTGTTATCGCTAAAGCCGCAAGCAACTACCCTGCCGCTTTCAAGCGCCGCAAGGCTTTGAACGAAATCGTTAAAGTTTTGCATATCTAAATTTGCATAGTTATAGCCTGTGTGGATATAGCTTTCGGGGGAAACAAGCTTCCAACGGGTGGACATTACGTTAGAGGGCTGTGCATCCAAACCGTCGGCATAAATGCGGATTTCGTCGAACACCACGTAGGTATATTGCTTTTGGGGTACCCCGAAATTAAGGCGGACAAAGGTTACGGGGTCGGGGTCGTTAAAGCTAATGCTGTATCTGCCCATAGATTTATCCTTTTGGTCGGGATAAACCACGCCGCCCTCTACGCTGTGCCAGTTAATGCCGTCGTAGGATTTTTCGATGCTTATATTGGCGGGAAGGTAAGCGCCCATGGCTTCGTCCCTTAACAAGCCGAACTCTATTTTATATTCGCCGTTCTTTGCAATGCGCGCCAAGGAGCCGATAAGGCTTGTTGCCTTGCCGTCAGAGCTGGTAAAGCCCGCAAAAACAGTGGTGTGGTTAAGCCAGCCCTGCTCGCTCTTTGCATAGGTGGAATAATCGGTAACAATCTTTTTATCCCAAATAACCTTGCTAAGACCGTAGCTGTCAAACGCCGCAAGGTTAGCCGCGCCAAAATAAGAGGTAATGTTCTTTGCGGCGGCGTGAAGGTTTTGGGAAAGGTAATCTATACGGATATCGCCTATATTATAAAGCTCTTCTATGTTGGTAAGCTTGTTGGCGATAAGGTTGGGCATCATATAATCGGTTTCGGGCAATAAGAGCGATTGCACCGTTTCTGCAGGGATAAAATACACCTTATCGGAAGAAATGTTTTGAACAATCTTATCTGCCTCGCCCTCTTTGGTGGCGGGGGTAAATATACCGCCGATATATCTGCCGTAATGGTAAACACCGCTTGCGGCAACGGTTTTGTTTATAACCACGGTGTGAACCGCATAGTTGCCGTCGGCATCGTTGGTGGTGATAACGGTATATTCTACGGTGTTGTCGCTAACCGAAATACGGTCGCCTTCGGGGGCTTGGTCGAGGGTAGATTCCTTATCTGCCCAAACGGTTAAGCCATAATCGGCAAAGGTTTTGCCGTTGGGGATATCTATTGCGCCGTAGGCAACGGGGTAACGGCAGTTGGTGGTAAGCTGGGCAAAGCCTTCGCTGTCGTAGCTTGCCGCACGGGAGGAAGAAAAGTAAAATTCACCTTTATCCTGATATAAGGAATATTCGCCGTAATCGTTGGTAACGGTTAAAAAGGCTATCTGGTTACGCTCCAGCGCGGGGAACACAAAAACCTTTTCGTTATCAAGCATAACGTTGCCGTCGCTGTTATAGCCGTCGTAAATAATGGGGTCGATTTCTATTTCGGGCATACCCTTTAGCTTAAAAATTGCGTTAAGTATAACCGAATAGCCCCTAAAGCCATAGGGGGTTTTATAGTTCATAAGGAACATATCGGCAAAGGGGATTTGGGTGGTTTTGCCGTCGGCGGTAACGGTTACGCCGCTGAAATTGCCGTTTTTGCTTTCGGTAAAGGTAATGCTTTGGTTAATATCCGCAATAGTTTCTGCGCAAAGATAAACCTTTTCCCATTCGCTGTTGGCGCCGTTATATTGCAACAGCTCTATTTTTACGTCGCCCTCGATAGCTTCGATAGCCGAACGAAGTTCGTTGCTTACGGTGGTGTAAGGGTCGTCCTGCACGTTTATATCCTTATTGCCGTTATCGAGCATAAAAACGGGAATAAGAACCAAGATTGCGGCAAGGGCTACCGCCACAATGGTTATAATTTGCTTTTTCATAAAAACCTCTGGTTTATTAAATTTCCGCAGACGATAAGGTCTGCGGAAATTGGGTTTGGATTAAAGATGGCGGCGTTTAAAGAACATTACAACGCCCAAAACAAGTATAACGCCGGGGATAACCGTGCAAATAAGCCAGGTTAGGGTGCGGGCGGTGCCTGTTTCGATAGTTAATGCGGTGGGTATAAATTCCTTTGCCAAAATATCTGCGGCGTAATTTTCTGCCGAGAATATACGCGCCGCGGCGAGAAGAATGTATTTGTTGCCGTAGGTTTCGCCTGCAAGGGTGGTTGCCTTGCCGAAATCTGTACTGCCCACAAGCATTACGTAGGCAAATTCGCTGACGTTGTTTTCGCCGTAGCTTTGCTTAGATGATACGAGCATGGTGGGAATTTCGCCCTTGGTGCCCTCCAGCTTGCCGTTTTCGGTTTGCTTTGCCGAGCTTGCGGTGCTGTGTGAGGCAAGAACGGTTTCGGTATAATAGGGCAGGTTTGCGCCTGCGGGCTTAACAAAAAGCTCTACGCTGTGGGGCATAACCGTAACCTTTTTGCCGAAGTTTTCGATAGTTTTGTTAATTTGGTATGCGGCAGAGGTGTTGTGAAGCTCTGAGCTTACACCCGTTGCCTTTACGGTGATATAATCGCCGTTTTGCTTTAAAGAATGGTCGCTGTCGGTTACAGCGTAGCCCGCTTTGTAGTTAATTCCCCAATAATCGTTTAAAAAGCCCTGCAAATTGGGAAGCTCGGGGGTAGAGGAATCTACGAAAGCGATAAAAGCGTTTTTGGTTTTGGTATATGCGTTGATTTTATCTATCTCTGCTTCGTCGAAATCCATTGTAGGAGCAAGCGAGATAAGCATTTTTGTGCGGTCGCTTATTTCCTGTGTGTGAAGGTCTATTGTTTCTACCTCGAACCCTGCACCCTCGAAAACAGCCTTAAGGGCTGCTGCATCGGATGTGGCGGAAATTGTGCCGTCGTAAATTTTTTCGCCGTGGCCGTGGGTAAAGGCTACAACCTGCTTTTCGGGAATACAGCTGCGAACTATGGCGTTTGTCATACGGTATTCGCCGCCAAATGCGGTAAGCTCGTTATTTTCGCCATAGGTAAAGAATGAAGCCATAGAAAGTATGCGGAAGTGGTACTTACCCTGAATAATAATGCTGGTGCTGGTTAGGGCGGTGCCGGATTCCTCGAAATATTTTTGCTCGAAGGCGGGGTCGCTGTTAAGCTCTACGTATTCTACCTTAATTTTACCGCCGAACTTGCTTGCGTAATTTTCGGCAAGGTCGCGGCAGAGAGCTGTCATATTAATGCCGTTAACCGTGTTTTTGGTGTTATCGAACATATCGCGGGCAGACATAAAATAAATGGTTACGTCTAAATCCTCGCCAAGGTCGGTTAGCAAACGAACAGATTCGTTACCGATAGTGGCAAATTCCTCTTGGGTAAGGTCAACGGTAAGGTCGCCGCTTAATGAAAATGCCGAAAACATAAGGTTTAGCGCAATAATAAGCGCCAAAAATACAACGGTAAAGCCAACCGAAAGCCCGCCGTATTTATAGCGGCGGTTGTCTTTTGTTTTGGCGGTAGGTTTGTTATTGTTCATAATTTTTTACCGCCTTTCTTATGCCCAACGGCGTTTTTCGATAACCCTTGTGGTAAGGAATATCGCCACAGCCGCAAGACTTAAATAATATATTATTGCAGATAAATCGAGCATTTGGTTGGTAAAGGGGGTAAATCTGTCCCATACCGAGAAGAACTTTATAACCATACGCCAAAATTGGGAATCTACCTTACCTGCAATAGCGCTTATAAGAAGCATTGCCGCGTTAACGCCCATTGCCGAAACCGCCGCGATAAGCTGGTTTTCGGTAAGGGAAGATAAAAACAAGCCGATAGCCACAAAAGCGGCGCCCAAAAGGAAAATGCCCAAAATATTTACGAAAATAGATACAAAATTAGGCTCGCCGTAGCTAAACAACAGCAAGAAGTTAAAGCTGTTTACAATAAAGGTTGCGCCGAAAACGGTTATCGCCGCCAAATATTTGCCCATTACTATACCGAAAACAGAAACGGGGCTTGTAAGCAGAATTTGGTCGGTGCGGTTGCGTTTATCGTCGGAAAACAGCTTCATTGTAAGCAAGGGTATAAGTATGGCGAAAATTACCATAAGCCATTGGAAATATGTGCCCACGCTGGCGGTGCTTTGCTCTAAAAGAGTGCATTGGGCAAAGGACATAGCGGAAATCACCAAAAACATACCGCAAAAAACGTAGCCGATGGGAGTTAAAAAATAAGATTTAAGCTCGCGGGTGTATATTGCAAACATTATTTTACGCTCCTTTTGGTTTTTTGCTGTTTTTCTTTTTCCTTTTCGCCGCCCACAAGGCGCATAAAAATATCCTCTAAGCTAAGCTCTACGCCCTCTAAGCCAACCAAGGGCCAGCCCTTGGATGCAAGTGCATAGAACAATGTTTTTCTTATATCGATACGTTCCTCGGATTCGATAAGGTAGCTTACGCTGTCGGTATCGCGCTTGCCCAGAATATCGGCGGTTTTAATGCCGTTCATACCGCGCAAGGTCTTTATAACCTCGGCTTCGGGGCCAACGATTTTTGCAATAAGCTTGCGGCTTCCGTCAACGGCGTTAACCAAATCCTCGGTTTTTTCGTCGGCAACGATTTTGCCCTTGTTTATAACCACTACCCTATCGCACACAGCCTGAACCTCGGGCAGGATATGGGTGGAAAGAATAATGGTATGCTCCTTACCCAAGGTGCGGATAAGGTTACGGATATCTACTATCTGACGGGGGTCAAGACCGATGGTAGGTTCGTCGAATATTAAAACCTTGGGGTTGCCGATAAGAGCCTGAGCAATGCCCACTCTTTGACGGTAGCCCTTAGAAAGGTTCTTTATAAGACGGTTGCCCACGTCCCAAATTTTTACAACGTCGCAAACCTCTTTAAGGTGCTGCTTGCGGGGTAGCTTACAGCCCTTTAGGTCGTAAACGAAATTTAGGTATTCCAACACCGTCATTTCTAAATAAAGGGGCGGTATTTCGGGCAAAAAGCCTATTTTCTTTTTGGCGTTGATAGG
>JAFYOG010000135.1 GCA_017560285.1 Clostridia bacterium | reverse complement strand
ATGCCATATAAAGCGATTTGACCATATTGTGAAGCTGTTTTCTTATTTACTTTTGTGCGTGCATTGGTTTAACCCTATGTGCTGGGTGGCTTTTAACCGTATGACCTATGATATGGAAACAAGCTGCGACGAAATGGTGTTTGCCGCGGGCATTACCGAAGAAAAGAAGAAGCAATATTCCCACACCTTGGTCAGCGTGGGTACCAAAAAGCGGTTCCCTGCCCCTGCCCCTATAAACTTTGACGGAATAAGCAACACCAAAAGCAGAATTAAGCATATTTTGAAGCTGAAAAAGACAAGCGTTTGGATAAAGATTATTTGCTTTGTTTTGTGCGCGGTGGTTTTGATTGCATGTGCCGCAGACGTTAAGCAGGATACGGACAACGTCGATTTAATTGCTAATGCTTTGGACAATAAGATTAAGGTTATTGACGAAAAAGGCAAGGAAGCCTTTATTAAAGACATGCACTATGATTACATTACGCAAGCCCTTGTAGATATGGACGGCGACGGCGAGCAAGATGCTGTTTTAGAACTTAGCGATTCCGCCGGTTACGTGGTTCTGCGTGAATATAAGGGCGACGTATATGCCTATGAAATGGGTTTCAGAGGTTTTCAGCACTTGAAAACCGACGGTACTTATTTCGGTTCTTCCGGCGCCGGCGATAACGGAATTTACTGTATGAGCTTTGACGGCAGTATAATGAAGGAAACCGTGATTGCCCAATATCAATACCAATTTGACACTGAAGAGGAACTGTATAGCATCAACGGCGAAAGCGTTACTAAAGAAGAATTTGATGAATTTTATGATAAATGGCAACAAAAAGAAGAAATTGTATTTGCTATAAAATATAAATATTCCGTGGTTGTTACACAGCCCAACGGAAATAAATATACCGCAACGGTAGGGTTTGAGGCAGATAAAGCGTATTTGGATATTGACGGTGCAGAAAATGAATACCGTTTAAACCTTGATTTGTATGATAATGACAATATCGGAAATGCGGTGATGCAGCCTTATGCTGTTGACGTTACCTTTGACGGTAATATTGATATTCTTGTTCCTTATATGAACACCAACGCTGCTATGTATTACAGCGCGTTTGTGTGGGATGACGGCACAGAAAGGTTTAAGTACGTGCCGAATTTTGAAAAGATACCGAATTTTGTTTTAGACAATGAAAAAGCGCGTATACTTGCACATAGGCAGGGCGATATGGAAAATTATTATGCTTATTGCAGGTTCAATGGGGATGAATTTATAACAACCAACTGCGTTTTATTTAAATGCACCGACCCCGATAATTACAAATATGAAATTACCGAAAGTCAATACGATAACGGTGTGTTGAACGACGTTGCGAAGTATACCGTAACAGGAACGGAATATTATTCGGTTAAGGGGATTTCTGCTGAGCTTGACAAGTATTACGAGCTTGGATCGTTTTGGGAGCTTGATTCCGGAAAGTGGGGGACCTTGAACAGCGCCCCTGCCGTTGCAATATCGACCCCATCCGAGAAATTATTGGAAAGCGGAAATTACAGCACTTATATTGATGAAGTTTTGATTTCCGATACCTTAATGTTTAAAGCAAACACCGACGTTATTGATTTTAAATTTATTACGGTTGAATATTCTGAAGATTTGGGAACCTATAGCAAGGGTAAAATTCTTTACAGCCAACCCGAGCTTACGGCAAGCGGAAAGCCCATTGTTATATATACGCAAATTGACGAGTTAATTTCAAGCCGAGGAATTATGTTTAGTTACAGTTACGGCGGTACTGAAATTTATGCTATTGTGTACGATATGAGGAACGGCGGTTATTATTTAAAGAGGATATCGGATAATAACGAGCTTATTGGCGACAAGGTTGACATAGCGTTTGAAATAGGCGCCGCCACGGAAGAAATGATATACAGCGACGATTATATTTATTTTCTGGATAACACCGACCAATACGGTTATAAAAACGCACAGCTTTATATTAAGCCAAATTCGAAATTAAAGGAATTTAAATTTATAGAGCTTGACGAAAGCGAAGCTTTGCGCGTTGGCGAAGTGTTATACGAAGCTCCGTTGCTGTATGAAAAGCCCTTTGTATTTTTCACCTATATTAACGACGTTACCTATAACAGAGGCTTTAGCTACGTTGACGAGAACGGAAAGGAAAAGTATTTTGCTTTTTGCTGTGATATGTCGGGAGAAAGCGATTTGCCCTTTGGGGTTGTTGATATAACCGACCGTGTCGGAGTTAATGAAACAGCCGAGATTAGCGTTGTTAAAGGTGTTGCTTTCAGGTTCGCGGATGCTTATCTTTACAACGAAATTGAAACCGCAAGGGCATTGATGGATAGCCCGACAAACGAATGTCTGGAATATTTTGAAAACGATACAAACCAATACAACAGCATAGAATGCGGCGAAATTGTGGTTACGGGCAAAGTGAGCAACGATGCAGGTATTCTTTCGGTAGTGCGTCTTGAAATACCCTTTTACGAAACGAGAAAGGGTTACGAGGGTGTTACCTATATGTTAATGACGTTGGTAAAGCAAGACGGCGATTGGCGTGTTACGTTTTTTGATTTTGATGCGTGATTAATTCACAATAAAAAATTCCCGAAGAAAATTCGGGAATTTTTTATTTTTTATTTTTTAATTTTTAGTTCTAATACGGTAACGCCTAAATCGCCCTCGCCATAGCGGCCTGCACGGAAGGATTTTATGCGGGCTTTATCTTGACGGAAGAACTGCCATAAGGCGGCGCGGAGTGCGCCTGTGCCCTTACCGTGGATTACCGAAACGAATTCGTGGCCTGCGAGGATTGCATCCTCTAAATACCTATCGATAATAAACCAAGCGTCATCGCCCGTATTGCCGCGGACGTCGATTTCTTTTTTAACTGCGGAAACGCTGTGGGTATATTGGGCTTTGCCCTTTTGCTTTAGCTGTTTTTCCACAGCGGCGGCGTTTGCCAAAAGGCGGATATTGGATATATGGGTTTTTGTTTCGAACCTGCCCGAAACGGTAAACACGTTATCGCCTGAAATGCTTTTTACCACGGCTTCCCTGCCTATATCGGCAAGCAAGACCTTATCGCCAACCTGCAAGGGACGCGGAAGAACGTAGTTATCTTCCTCTACCTCGAATTCCTCGGCATCGTTAATTGCTGCCGATGTTTCCTTTAGGTTTTGGCGGATGGCTTTGCGGGCTTCCTCTATACGTTCCATTTCTAACCGCTTGGCATCGGCTTTTTTAAGCTCGTTAAGCTGGGCGAAAATTTGGTTGCTTGCCGCCTTTGCCGCATCGAGAATGCGCTGTGCTTGGGCACGGGCTTTATCGAGCTCTGCCTCGGCGCGGTCGTGAAGCTGTTGGGCGGTGGCGGTTGCCTGCTCTTTTATATTTTGTGCCTCGGCACGGGCTTTTTGGGATTCGGTACGTTCTTTGCGTAAATCCTGCTCGGTTTCCTCTAAACGAACGATTACATCCTCGAAGCGGATATTATCCTCGGCTAAGCGCTCTTTTGCGCGGTTGATAACGCTTTCTTCCATACCCAAGCGGCGGGAAATTTCGAAGGCGTTACTTCTGCCTGGGATGCCCGTAATTAGCCTATACGTAGGCTTTAGGGTGGCTAAATCGAATTCGCAGGATGCGTTTAGCACTCCATCGGTATCTAAAGCATAGACCTTTAGCTCGGAATAGTGGGTGGTGGCGGCAACGATTGCACCGGATTCACGAACCTTTTCTAATATGGCTATGGCAAGGGATGCGCCCTCGGTTGGGTCGGTGCCTGCGCCAAGCTCGTCGAAAAGGCATAAAGAGCCTTTGCCGCATTCTTTAAGGATAGACACCACGTTAACCATATGCGAGGAGAAGGTGGATAAAGATTGCTCGATGCTTTGTTCATCGCCTATATCGGGGAAAATGCCGTTGAACACGGGCAACGCACTGCCATCGTCGCAAGGGATAAAAAGCCCGCTTTGCGCCATCATTGCAAACAAGCCCAAGGTTTTTAGGGTTACGGTTTTACCGCCCGTATTGGGGCCTGTTATAATTAGGGTGTTTTCTTTATCGCCGAATTCTACGGATATGGGTACCACCTTATCCCGCGGGATAAGGGGATGGCGGGCGCGGACTAATTTAATAGCCTTGCCGTTGGTTTGGGGGCGGATGCCCATAATATCGGAAGAATATCTTGCGCGGGCAAAGATGCAATCCAAATCTGTCATAGCTTTATAGTTAATTCGGATTGCATTGGAATTCTGCGCTACGCTTTGGGAAAGGTTATATAATATTTTTTCGATTTCCTCGGATTCCCTGCCCTTTAGCTCGCGAAGCTTGTTGTTTGCCTCTAAGACCGCCATAGGTTCGATAAACAGGGTTTGACCCGATGCAGAGGAATCGTGCACTAAGCCCTTGATTTCGTTTTTATGCTCGGCACGGACGGGGATTACGTACCTGCCCGAGCGGATGGTTACAACAGCATCGCGAAGGTATTTGGAATGCTCGCCTGTGGTTAACGCCGCCAAGGTATCGCGGACGTTGGTTTCGGCACGGCGGATTTCACGGCGGATTCTGTATAGCTCGGGGGATGCATCGTCGGCAACGGTATCCTCGCCAACAATCTTCATACCTATTTCCTCGGCAAGGCCCTTTACGTCCATAAAGGATGTAAAATAAGGCTCTAAGGCGGGGATTTCTTTGCCTGCGGGGTATTTCTTTACCGAGCTTACCGCACGCAGCAGCGAGGCGATATTTAGAAGCTCGGGCATAGTTAGGGTTGCGTTCTTTTCTGCTCTGTCGGCGGAATGAAAAATCCCCTGCGGTGCGGAAAAGGTGGGCATACCCTTTATGGTTAAAAGGTTTAAGGCTTCCTCAGTTTCGTTTAGCAAACGGGAAACGATTACACCGTCGGTTTGGGGTACGGTTTCGGTTAATGCGGAATGTGCCGACGCAGTGGCGGCGAAGGAAGCTAATTTGGTTATTATTTTATCGTATTCTAATACTGTATTTGCTTTTTGAAAGCCTTTCATAAAAGCTCCTTACAATGTTTATAAAAGGAAAGGGTTTTAAATCCGCGCTCGGCGTGGGATAAAAAGAATTTTTCGGCAAGGTCGGAAAGCAGCCTTTCGTCTTCTTCGCCTATGCGGAAGGATATGAATTTTGAAAGCTCGCTTTCGGTGATATGCTTAACCGATTTTGCTATATTGGGATTTATTACCATATTGTTATTATTCTTCGACGCGCAGTTTTTGCAAAAGGAAACGCCATCGGTATAATCGAACAAAAATTCGCATTCGGTTAAATCCGATTGGCAATCTATACATCCGTCTATATCGGGATAAAAGCCGCATTCACTGCATAAGCGAAGCTCGAAGGCGGCTTTGATTATATTTGGATTTGCTATT
>JAFYOG010000022.1 GCA_017560285.1 Clostridia bacterium | reverse complement strand
CCGAAATTATACCCACGGGGATATTATCCCGCAAGGCGCAAAAATATGCGGCATTTTCGGGCAAAGCCTCTATTTGCTGCTTGCTCCAAGGGGTGTGCAGGCATTGCTTTTCTATTTCAGCCGCGGCAAGGGCATATTCCCCGCAAAGGGGCGCATAGCTTACCTGCATTATTCGTTACCAACCATACGCAAAATTATATCTCTTGGGCAATAAACCGTGGTGTTGGTAGAGCTGTCCTTAAGAAAATATCTGCCGTTATAGCCAAAGAACGCCACGCGGTAATAAAAAGCAGGGTAATCCTGCGAGAACAGGTGGAAATAATAAAGGTCCTGTATCTCGCCTGCCGAAGTATCGATATCAACCCTTTCGCCGTTGGTTAAATGCTCGGCTACAAGCTGACAAAGCCAGCTGTCGTTAGAATAGCTCGAACCCTTATAATCATCGGGCAAATATTCCTCGCTAAGATAAAAAGAGCTTATTTTGTGGTTATCGGTAGAATCGTAAATATCTGCCGAAATAGGGTTAAATTCCTTAATGGTAGGCTCTTGGTAATTAATATTGCGAACCAAATAATAATAACCGCTTATCTCGTAGCACAAAAGGTTAGATGCATCCTCGAACCACAAGGGGTAATAATCGGTAACGTTGCCGTTGCGGTTTACCCTAAGATAAACGTCGGGGTCGTCGTCCTCGTCGTCGGTTGCATCAAAGGGATAGCAGGGGTAAAGCTTTAAGGGCGTGCATTCTACGTATTCTATACCCGTTTCGGGGTTTAAAAACCCTTCCTCGGTAACCTCGCCCTTGGCAACGGGCTTTCCGCAGCCCGCCAAAAGCAAGGCAGAAAGCGAAAGTAAAACAGCAATAAACTTTTTCATAAAATTAATAACCTATCTGACCCAAGCTGTCGTCGTTTTCTATCCAATCGTTAACGTTATAAATAGAATATTCGTCCTTGCTGTCTCTAACAATAACGCGGGCAATACCTGCGTTAATAACCAAGCGCTTGCACATCTGACAACAGGTTGTGCCGCCAACAAGCTCGCCTGTTTTTGCATCTATGCAGGCAAGATAAAGGTCTGCACCAAGCATTCTTTCTCTGGGCGCAGAAATAATAGCGTTAGCCTCGGCGTGAACACTGCGGCAAAGCTCGTATCTTTCGCCGCGGGGTATAGCCATCTGCTCGCGCAGGCAGAACTTCATATCGCAGCAGTTCTTTCTTCCTCTGGGTGCCCCTGCATAGCCGGTAGAAACGATAACGTCGTCCTTAACGATAATGGCGCCGAACTTACGGCGCAGGCAGGTGCCGCGCTCGGTAACGGTTTGTGCAATGTCCAAATAATAGTTAATTTTGCTTCTTCTGTCTTCCATCTTTTTATACTCCTATGTAATTTATTTTATAAAATGCAAACAAAGGTTAATCTGTCGCTGCCGTCGGGCATATCTGCCTTATAGGTCTTGGTATGCAAAAATCCGCACTTGCTAAGCACAATCTGCATACGGATATTGTTTTTCGAAACCTCGGCATAAATCTTCTTCATACCAAGCTGGTGGCGGGCATAGCTTTTTGCAAGTGAAATAGCCTCGGTGCCGTAGCCCTTGTTGCGGTGGGCTTCGGTGGCAAGAAAAATATTAAGCTCGCAACGGGCTTCCGAAAAAACAACTCTTGCAAAGGTAACCTGCCCAATAACCTCGTTATTGCGCAAAAAGATGCCCAGCATAGGGTTCCAATCTGCCTTTTCAAGTGATTTTTGGTACAAAAGCTCTACCTTTTCTTCGTCGTAAACATAGCTTTTGCTGTTTTCGGGCTCGTACTTACGCCAAAGGGCGTGTAATTCCTTTTGGTTCATTTCCCTAAGTATAAGGTTTTTTCCGCTTAAGTCTGCCATAATTATATCTCCTTAAAAAGTAATAATTCCTTTATATAAGCACAAGGCAACCGCGCCCTGCAGTACCAAAAACAAGGGCAACAGCAATGCGAACTTTAGCTTATGGGTCTTGTGCCTAAAAACAAACATCGCCAACAAATTGCCTAACGCGCCGCCGATAAAGCCAAAAAACAGCAAAACCGCTTCGGGTACGCGCCAATCCTTTGCTTTCGCCCTAAATTTATCTGCCCCAAACAGGGCAAAGGCAAAAACGTTAATTAAAATATAGTAAGAGTATAGGTAGTTCATATATTATTGCTTTTCCAACAATGCAATGCATTCTACATGGCTTGTGTAGGGAAATAAATCTACCGGTTGTATCTTTTTTACCTTGTAGTTTGCGTTTCTTAATGTATACAAATCTCTTGCCAAGGTTTCGGGGTTGCAGGAAATATAAACCACCTTTTTGGGCGAGAGGGTTATTAGGCTGTGCAAAAATTGCTTGCTGCAGCCTGCGCGGGGCGGGTCGGTTATAACAAGGTCGATTTTTTCCTTTTCCTCTGCTAATGTTTGCATAAATCTGCCTGCATCGGCGGCAAAGAACCGTACGTTGTCCACACCGTTAAGCTCTGCATTAATTTTCGCATCCTTAACCGCGGCGGCGTTTATCTCTGCCCCAAGCACTTCTTTGGCATTTTTCGACATTATAATCCCAATGGTGCCGGTGCCGCAATAAGCGTCTATAACCCGTTCCTTTCCCGTAAGTGCGGCAAATTCAAGGGCTTTGTTATACAAAACCTCGGTCTGAACAGAGTTTACCTGGAAGAAGGATTTGGGGCTTATGCGGAAATCGAACCCGCAAACGCGCTCGGTAATATAACCGTCGCCAAAAAGAATTTCGCTCTTTTCCCCAAGCATAAGTCCTTTGCCGGTATCGTTAATATTATGTACAACGGTTGTAATTTGGGGGTGGGCACGCAAAAGCGCGTTAACAAAGGCAGATTTAGATTTAAAATCGCCCTTGCTTGTAACCAAAACCACCATCAAGCCCTTGCCGAAAAACGCCTTGCGTACCAAAACGTGGTGCAAATAGCCCTTTTCGGTGCGAATATCATAGGCGGTTATTTTAAATTCCTTGCAAAGCTTGCCAACGGTAACAACAATCTCGTCGGCTTCGGGGCAATCCAAAAAGCATTTATCTACGGGAACAACCGCCCTGCGGGCCGATTGATAAACCCCCGAAAAAATGCTGTTGCCCCTGTGGGAAAACGCCATTTGAACCTTGTTGCGGTAATTTAAGGGGTTTTCCATCCCTATAATTTCGTCAATACGGCAAAATCTGCCCAAAAGCTTAACAACCTTTGCCTGCTTAAAGGATAGCTGGTCGGAATATTCCATATTTTGCAGCTGACAACCGCTGCATTTTTTATAGTTAGGGCAAATAGCCATAGCTTTTCTCCGTTTATTTAAAAGTTACGTCCTCGGTATCGGTAAAGCAAATATAAGTTTTGCCGCGGTTTACGGTAATTTCGTTTCCGTTTTTATCGTAAAACCTTATCATATCGCTTTCCGATTCCTTTATCCAATAAATTTCCTGCTTAACACCGCCGGAAATATAATATCCTACCGAATTTTCGCCGCCCTGCCATTTTACAAGCCTGTGCATATCCCCCTCGGCGTTGTAAACCACGTCTTTATCAAAGGCAACGTCGTTATGCAATATAAACAGGTTGGCAAATTCAAGCTGAACACCGCTTTTGCCGTCGGCGTGGATAACGTCATCCTTTACCTTGCGGTTATAAAACAGCTTTTTATAGGTTTTTGTTTCGCTATCGTAAATAAAGCCGGATTTATTACTGCCGAAATCTATATAAATATCGGTACAGCCAACCCCTGCGGGGGTAACAAAATCGTTAATACCGCAAAACTTAAACGCGGTTGCGCCCAGCTTATCGGCTTCAAGGTTCATATCCACCTTATCCTCTGCAAGCTGTGCAGGGAAGTTGGGGCCGTTAAAATAAAGGGTGTGTTCTTTTTTATATCCTGCGTCAAGGCGTTCTTGGTCCTTTGCAAAAAGGTGGGTGCCGAAAAATCTGCCGTCGTATTGGTCTACCCCAAGGGAATCTACGTAATCGTCTATGCCGTAAAACTGACCGCAGTTAACGTAAACCGCATTATATCCGCGGGCAACGGCGGGGAAATATTTACGGCAGGACCTTACCGAGCATATAAGGGGAAGCTGTGTATAATCGGCATAAATGCACATAAGCCTTGTTTGGTAGCCTTCAACGGGCATTTCGTAAATTATATCTGCTTTATCAATACCGTATTGGGGCATAGCCGCCGCAACGTTGTTAACCATAACTGCCACGGGGCGCTTGCCTATTGCGTTTTCGGTAAGGTCGCCTATACCCGTAAGCAGGTTAAGGTTTGCAGGCTCTTTGGGCTCTGCATCGGGGAACGATTCCTCGGCAGAGCTTTCTTCGCTTTCTTCGCTTATATTCTCAGAGCTTTCCTCGCTTACAACGGTACTGCTTTCCTCTGTACTGCTGTCAACAGAGCTTTCTTCGGTTAAAGCATCACCGCTGCCGCCGCAGCCCGCAACCAAAAACCCAAGTATTAACAAAAAGCAAACTAATATCTTTTTCATTTATATCTAATCTCCTATGGGGGTTAAAAGCCTAATCACGTCCCGAAGGGACATATCGCACTGCAGGTATATCGCACGCAGTTGCGTATATCGCAAATTCCGCTGGGAATTTATATCGCCGAAACTATTGTTTGCGAAGGCAAACAATAGTTTTGCAGGTAATTTGCAACTTAGTATAAAATTTAATGTTACGAAGTTGATGTTTTTTTGATTTCTTCAAGCGCGGAATCAATATCGCCGTTTTCGTTATAAAAAACGTCATCTTCGTTATCTATAAATACGTTGTGCTTAAATAGAATATCAAGCACTGTCGAAGCGTATGAAATAAAATCGGGTAATTTTTCTATTGTCGGCTTATATTTAGTGCTGTTTTTTCTAAAGAAATGTTGTCTGTAGAGAGGGATTACATGCTTATATACTTCAAATTCGGCAATATGTTCGAGAGCAACATCTAATTCGCGTTGTTCGTATTTTTGAAAAAGTTGAATTGTATCGTCATCCCATTCTATCTCAATATAATTACTATTAAACAAAGAAAAGAATTTTTCATAAGTGTGATAAAAGGCTACGTGATCGTTAATAATACTCATCACGCTTTCTTTGAATTCTTTGTCGCCGGGAATATTTTCTTTGTTATATTTTGTTTTAAAGTAAGAGTATATTTCGTTTTTGTCTATATAATCAACCTTCATTTCGGCAAGTATCTTATCTATTTTATCATTCATTGTAAAATACTGATACGAACGATAAAGGTCAATGCCTATACCATACAATTCATCTGCTTGACAATAGTTTATACTTACGCTGATTAGATCTTCATAATTTTTATCTAAATAAGCCTCAAATTCTTTTTGTAAAAAATCGTGTGGGATTTTTTGTAATTCGGCTACTTCTTTAACAACGTTTTCTAAAGTGATAATTGATTTTTTATTTTTATTATCTAACTCCGCTTGATAAAATGCAACAAAATATTCCTTATATTCATTTATAAAGTAGTTTCTTAAAGTGGTTACTTCAATGATTGGGTCTTCGTCAGGTCCAATATCGTTCCAGTTTTCATATTCCACTATTACATCAAGATCTTCAATATTATCTAATTCGTACAAATCATACAAATCGTCGCACAATTGAGTTCGAAACTTTATTTTATCATTGATGCAATTGTAGTGTTCGGACAAATCGTTTATTAATTCGTTGTATAAATACAAAATATGTTTCGGGTAATCTTCCGAATTGTTTTCCAGTGTAGGCAGTTCCAATGATACGTGGTTTGATTCATTTTGAGCAGTTTTTATAAAACGATTTATAAAATGATAATCGCTATAATATTTCTCTACAACAAGGTTGCAATCAAGATATATGTGCCAAATATCTTGTTTGGTTACTTTGCCACTAAACATGATGTTTTTATATGTTACACGTGCGAACGTATTGGAAGCAAATTCTAATGAGGTTGTGTATTTATCGCTTAAATTATAAGAGCATAGTGTTGCCCTATTATTAGTTCGTATGTAAAAAGTATGATTATTTAAAGTTATACTGAAAAGTAAATCTTTCATTTTCTCACCTTAAGTCAACAAAGCTCAATATCCTCAACGTTATGTTAAGAATTCTTGTTTTTAACGGTTGTAATAGAAGCGATAAGCTTTCTTCGTATTGTTCCGCATTTGTTTAATAGACTTTTATATGTGGTTTCGTCAAAAGAATTCACCTTAAAAAGGATTTCAAGCCAGTATTCGGTTTCGTAGCACTCTTTGAGGGCGATTTCTAATTTATTTATAAAATCAGCGTTACTTTGGGCATATTTCGCTTCGTGAGAATTAGCACCGATAGATGAGCAGGAACGCAACAACTGATTTACAAATACAGAACGCCCTTTTATATCATCACAAATTGCAGTCGCTTCGACTGTAAGTTCGACAGCTAATTCTTTTATTGTTTTCTCGTTCATAAGAAGCCTCTATTCTGCGATATACTCGCTTTGCTCGGTTGCGATATGATATAAATTCCTAATCACGTCCCGAAGGGACATATCGCACCTTTAGGTATATCGCACGCAGTTGCGTATATCGCAAATTCCGCTGGGAATTTATATCGCCGAAACTATTGTTTGCGAAGGCAAACAATAGTTTCCACGTGGCCGGTTCTTGGGATAAGAAGCCTCTATTCTGCGATATACTCGCT